>CAZYTN010000085.1:0-8925 GCA_964650115.1 uncultured Sulfuritalea sp. | reverse complement strand
TGTCGCAGTGGGTCTGGTTCATGGCCTTTGCCGGCATGCTCTGGAGCCTGGCGGCGCGTCGGGCGCCGGGACCCTGGTCTTGGGCCGCGCTTGCGCTGGCGGCGCTGGGCGCTCTGCTGATGGCGGTGTCTCCGGCCTTCGGTGCGGTGCGTCCGCTCATGAGCAACTACATGCCGGTGCTCGACAGCCCGGTATTTTTGGTCGGCTTGGCCATCTATGGCCTGGCGGTGCTGATCAGCGCCTCGGTGGCGCTCGCGGATTGGCCATGGCGCACGCCAGAGCACGCCATCCGGGGTGGTCGCCGTGTCGCCAGCGCCGACTCTTTGCATGAGGACCGCGACGGGGTGCTGCGGCTGGGCTTGTGGCTGGCGGCGGCGGTGGTGCTGATCGCGCTGGCGGTACTGGCGGTGACGTGGTGGCAGGTGTCCGCATCCCTGGCCGGTCACGCACTGTTCGAAAACCTGTTCTGGGGGCCGGGCCATATCTGGCAGTTTTGCCTGACCACCCTGATGCTGCTGGCCTGGCTGGCCTTGTGTCCGCCCGCGCTGGTGCTGCCGTCCGCGCGCCGGCTCGAACTCATGTTGCTGCTGGGCGCGGCCCCGGCGCTGTCCGCACCCTTGCTGCTGGTCCTCGGCCCGGCGAGCGGAGAGTATTTCATGGCCTACACTCGACTCATGCAATGGACCAGCTGGGAAGTGCCGCTGCTCTTGGGCGGCATCTTGCTTGTGCTGCACTGGCGTATCCGGGCGCATCCCGCCGCGGGATTTTCGCTGTCGCTGCTGCTGCTGGTGTGCGGGATCGTGCTGGGTATGATCATCGACGGCCAGACGACCCTGGTTACGGCGCATTATCACGGCACCATTGGCGCGGTGACGCTGGCCTTCATGGGGCTGACCTATGGCGTATTGCCGGTGCTGGGCCAGGCCATGCCGCCGCCATCGCGCATCGGCTTGCAATTGCGGCTTTATGGCTATGGCATCCTGATGATGATGTCCGGCCTGGCCGGCGCCGGCCTGATGGGCGCGCCGCGCAAGATGGCCGGCAATGTTGACGTCGAGTTCAGCGTCGAAACCGTGTCGCGGGTGTTTCTGGGGCTCGGCGGCAGCCTGGCCACCGCGGGCATCCTGATGTTTCTTTACCTCGTGCTGCGCCAGCTGTGGCCGGGTGTTTCGCTGCGGGTGGCACGCCATGGCTGAGTCCTTGCTGCCGGCAAGGCGCGGGCGGGACGGGCGAATCGTCGGTCTGGTGGCCACGGTGCTGCTGGTGGCGGGCGGTGGCTATCTGCTCGACCAGTGGATCAACAGTGCCGATCGTCCGGACCTGCAAGCCCACGTCGACGCCAAGCGCAAGGAGGAGATCGATCTGCGCTTCAAGCAGGGGGTGATCATGCTGCACTCCAAGCAGTTCGACCATGCCATGACGGCTTTTCACCGCGTGCTGCAACTGGCGCCAAAAATGCCCGAAGCCCACGTCAACATGGGGTTTGCCATGTTGGGCCAGAAGCGCTATAAGGAAGCCCTTGATTTTTTTAACGGCGCCACCGAACTGAATCGCAACCAACTGAACGCCTACTACGGCATGGCTGAGGCCTACGAGGGGCTGGGCGATTACCGCGGTGCGCTGGAATCCATGGAAGCCTGGCTGCACCGGGCAAAGCCCGACGATCCGTTTCGCCGCAATGGTGAAGCGGCTGTCTGGGAGTGGCGGGAACGCCTGAAGCAGGACGGATCTGCCAAGGCGAATAAAAAATAGACGCTGGCACGTAGCTTGCCTATGGGCCACCGGTTAGAGAATGCTTTCCCTGTCGCTCAACCTGCACACGGAGTAATTGAATGATTCCTGAACTTGGCCACTTTTCATTGATTCTGGCGCTCGCGGTAGCGCTGGTGCAAGGCATCGTGCCCATTGTCGGCGGCTTGCGCGGCGACATTCGCCTGATGAGCGTGGCGCGGCCTGCGGCAGCAGCCCAGTTTCTGGTGATGCTGATCGCCTTTGCCTGCCTGGTTGCAGCCTTCGTCAACAACGATTTTTCTGTGCTCTACGTGGCACAGAACTCGAATTCGATGCTGCCGACGCTCTACAAGGTGACGGCAGTATGGGGCGGGCATGAAGGCTCGATGTTGCTCTGGGTCTTCATCCTGTCGGTATGGACGGTGGCCGTGGCGACTTTCAGCCAGCGCCTGCCGCTGCAGACGGTGGCCAATGCGCTGGGCGTGATGGGTTTGATCACGGTCGGTTTTGTGCTGTTCCTGCTGTTCACCTCCAACCCGTTTGATCGCCTGCTGCCGGCCGCCGTGGATGGCCGCGACCTGAATCCGCTGCTGCAGGATCCCGGCATGGCGATTCATCCGCCACTGCTGTACACCGGTTATGTCGGCTTCGCCGTGGCCTTC
Organism: uncultured Sulfuritalea sp.; assembly: GCA_964650115.1. Lineage (GTDB taxonomy): Bacteria > Pseudomonadota > Gammaproteobacteria > Burkholderiales > Rhodocyclaceae > Sulfuritalea. The sequence goes on along the minus strand of CAZYTN010000085.1, from coordinate 6,532 downwards.
GCCTTTGCCATCTCGGCGCTGATTTCCGGCCGGCTGGACGCGGCCTGGGCGCGCTGGTCGCGGCCCTGGACCACGGTAGCCTGGCTGTTCCTGACTTTGGGAATCGCCATAGGCTCCTGGTGGGCGTATTACGAACTGGGTTGGGGCGGCTGGTGGTTCTGGGATCCGGTGGAGAACGCTTCCTTCATGCCCTGGCTGGTCGGCACGGCGCTGATCCACTCGCTGGCGGTGACCGAAAAGCGCGGCGGATTCAAGAATTGGACCGTGCTGCTGGCGATCATGGCGTTCTCGCTGTCGCTGCTGGGAACCTTTCTGGTGCGTTCCGGGGTGCTGACCTCGGTGCATGCCTTCGCCACGGATCCCAAACGCGGCGTCTTCATACTCGGCTTCCTGGTCGCGGTGATCGGCATCTCGCTGCTGCTGTATGCGTGGCGTGCGCCCTCGGTCGGCCTGGGGGGCAAATTCGAGTTGTGGTCGCGCGAGACTTTCCTGCTGGTGAACAATGTACTGCTGGTGGTCGCCGCGGGTGCGGTGTTTCTCGGCACGCTTTACCCGCTGTTTCTCGATGCGCTGGGCCTGGGCAAGGTTTCCGTCGGGCCGCCGTATTTCGAGGCGGTTTTTGCGCCTCTGATGGCGCCGCTGGTGTTGCTGATGGGGCTAGGGCCATTCGCTCGCTGGAAGCAGGCACGGTTCATCGACTTCTGGCCGCGCCTGCGCTGGGCGGTGGGTTTTGCCGTAGTGGCGGCGATGGCGCTGCCCCTTGTGCTGGGGCGCTGGTCGCCGCTGCTGGCCTGCGGTTTGTTGCTCGGCTTCTGGGCCGTGGCGTCGAGCGTCACGGTGCTGGTCGAACACCTGCGCGAGCGCGGCGGAGACGCCTCTTTCGGCCAGCGGCTGGCGTCCGTGCCCTTGGCAAAATGGGGCATGCTGCTGGCCCACGTCGGCATCGGCGTGTTCATATTTGGCGTCACCCTCGTCAAGGGCTATGAAACCGCCAGCGAAGTGAAAATGCAGCCGGGCGAGCGGGCGTCCGCGGGTGGTTACGATTTCCAGCTTATTTCGATTGGCGAGGTGCGCGGCCCCAACTATGTGGCGGCTCGCGCCACGGTCAATGTCAGCCGCAACGGCAGCCCGGTGACAGTGATGTATCCGGAGAAGCGCATGTACCTGGTGCAGAAGATGCCGATGACCGAAGCGGCCATCGATACCAACCTGTTTCGCGATCTCTACGTTTCGCTGGGCGAGCCGGTCGATGAGGTTTCGTGGATTGTGCGCGTCCAGCACAAGCCCCTGATCAGTTGGGTCTGGGGCGGTTGTCTGTTGATGGCTCTGGGTGGCTTGCTGGCGGCATCCGATCGCAGATACCGGATCAGGCAGCGTGCGGATGTCCCCGCTACCGGTCCCGCAATTACGGTTTAGTTTAAGGAGTTGTAATGAGGCGTTTTCTTTTTCCCCTGGCAATTTTCATTGTTCTTGTGGGCTTTCTCGCGGCCGGATTGCGCCTGAACCCGCGCGAGGTTCCCTCGCCCCTGATCGGCAAGCAGGTGCCGGCCTTCCGTCTGGCGCAACTGCAAGCCGGCGACAAGTTCATCTCCGCCGAAGACATGCGCGGCAAGGTCTGGCTGCTCAATGTATGGGCCTCGTGGTGCGTATCCTGCCGTCAGGAGCATCCGGTATTGATCGATCTGGATCAGCAGAAGAAGATCACCATCATCGGCCTCAACTACAAGGACGACCGCGCGGCGGCGATCACCTGGCTGAATCAGCATGGCGGCGATCCCTACCTGGTTTCCGCGGTCGATGCCGACGGCCGGGTGGGAATCGAGTTCGGCGTATACGGCGTGCCGGAAACCTTTCTCATCGACAAGAACGGCGTGATCCGCTACAAACATATCGGCCCGGTGACGGCCGAGGCATTGAAGACAAAGATCCTGCCGCTGGCGGAGGAACTTGCCCGTGGTTGATCACAGGAGACGTTGCGTCGCCGCGGCACAACAGTCGGCGCTGGCGCTACGGCGTTTTTTTGTGGTGATGCTGCTGGTTCTGGGTACGCAGCCGGCCATGGCCGCCGAGGGGATGGCGCAGCCGGTCGGCGATCCGGCGGTGGAGGCACGGGTGAACAAGCTTGCCGAGGAATTGCGCTGCCTCACCTGCATGGGACAGAGCATTGCCGATTCGCAGTCCTCGTTTTCCAGCGACATGAAGCGCGAGATTCGCGACATGATCAAGGCCGGCAAGAACGACAAGGAGATCATGGAGTTCATGGTCCAGCGCTATGGCGATTTCGTGCTGTACCGGCCGCCGGTGAAGAGTACGACATGGGTGCTGTGGGGCGGACCTTTCCTGCTGCTGATCCTGAGCCTGGCCTTCCTGGTGGCGAAGCTGCGCAAGCGTGGCGCACAGGTGGCGGCGGAACTTACCGAGAATGAACACCAGCAGGCCGTGCAACTGCTGGGCAAGCGTGAAGGCGATCGATCATGACCGCTTTCATTGCAGTCGCGTTCGTACTGACGCTGGCGGTACTCGCACTGGTGCTGCTGCCCCTGCTGTTGAAAGAGCGGGAACGCCAGGTAGGCAGTTCGCGGGATCTCAGCATTGCGGTCCTGCGCGATCAATTGAGCGATCTCGAAGATCAGCGCAAGGCCGGCTTGCTCGACTCCACGATGTTTGTCGCGGAGCAGGCGGAACTCGAGCGCCGCGCTCTCGAAGATGGCGCACGCGGCAGTTCGGCGGTAGTCTACAAGTCGGGCCGCAAGCTGGTGCTGGCTGCCGTCCTCGGCCTGGGCCTGCCGGCTCTGGTGGTGGGACTGTATGTCAAACTGGGCACCCCGGAATCGCTGAAGCCGCATGCCGCTGCCGAGCCCGGCAGCCACGCTCTGACACCGCAGCAGATCCAGGCCATGACGGACAAACTGGCGGAAAGACTGCAGAGCAATCCCGATGATGGCGAAGGGTGGTTGATGCTGGGACGCTCATACACCACTCTGGGTCGCTACCCGGAAGCCGCGGCGGCATTCGGGCGGGCGACCACGCTGTTGCCGCCCAACCCCAACCTGCTTGCGGATTACGCTGACGTCATGGCCATGGCGCAGGGGCGACGACTCAGCGGCGAACCGGAAAAGATCATTGCCCGCGCTCTGGCCATCGACCCGCGTCACATCAAATCCCTGGCGCTGATGGGCTCGGCGGCCTTCGAGCACGGCGACTTCGGTGCTGCCATTCAGGCATGGCGCACCATTCTGACCTTGGTGCCGCCGGACTCGAACGTCGCCCAGAGCATCGGCAACAGCATCGCCGATGCCGAGCGCAGGATGGGCGGCGTCACGGCGCCAGCCGGCGGTTCGGCCCGGCCTGCGCCAGTGGCGGCGGCGCCCGTTGCGGCGGACTCGGCAGCGGTAAGCGGGACGGTGGCGCTGGCTCCCGAGTTGGCAGGCAAGTTGCCTGCGAACGGGACCTTGTTCGTCTTCGCCCGTGCCGTCGATGGATCGAGGATTCCGCTGGCCATGGCGCGAGTCAATGGCGCCAAACTGCCTTACTCGTTCAAGCTTGACGATTCGATGTCGATGGCGCCCAATGCGCGCCTGTCGGGGGCCAGGATGGTAATTGTCGGCGCGCGCGTGTCGCTCGGCGGCGAGGCGTTGGCCAAGCCCGGCGATTTCGAAGGTTTTTCGGCGCCGGTGGCGGTGGGCGCCAATGGTGTGGTAGTGACGATTGCAGATGTGGTGAAGTGAAGCAAGGCGGCCCGTGTCGCTTGACTCCGCTCCACCCGGTTGGCGATCAGCGCCGTTTGGCGCGGGGGGCCGATTTCTCGGCGGTCTCCAGCGCCTTGCGTGCTTCGGCGTGCCCCTTGCTGGAAGCGCTGCGAAACCAGCGTATGGCCTCGTTGCGGTCTTCGACGACGCCCTTGCCGGCAAGAAACAGCAGGCCCAGCGTGTAGGCCGCTTCGGCATGACCGGCGCTGGCCGCCTGGAAGTACCAGATGGCGGCTTCCCGGTCGGGATCGGCCACGCTTTTTGCTGCTGTGCTGCCGAACAGGTAGGCATGGGCGATCTGGTACATGGCCTCCGCGTTGCCGTTGGCCGCCGATTTTTTCCACCAGTAGATGGCCATGTTCTCGTCTTCTGCAACACTATGGCCGTGGTAATAAAGGTTGCCCAAACGAAACTGCGCGAGCGGGTTGCCTTCGCTGGCCAGTTTCGTCAGCAGCTCAACGGCTTTCGGGCTGCTGCCGGCTTCCAGTGCCTTGAGCGCGTCGTCGAGCGGCGCCGCACTGGCCGGCGCGGCGGGCAGAAGCGCGAGCAGCACGGTGAGCGAAACAACCCGCCTGGAGGGTAGTCTGATGGGCATCAGGAATTCCTTGTGAAGAAGCTTTGCAGAAAAATGAAGCATCTTCGATAATTCTACCTGCCATCCAGTCCATTCCGATACCCGAGCCATCGCTCTGATCTATGTTGCAGCCCAGCCAATCAGTTATCAAGGATGCACAGCCGTCTGTCGATCCAGGGGGCGTCAGGCGGTCGGGGACAAGCTTCGCCAAGAAGGGCACGAGAATTCTTGTCGCCATGGTGATTTACCTGATGCTTGCCACTGCCGGAATCAACTGGGAACGCGGCAGGCTGTTCGATTCGGTACATCAGCTCGAAGCCGTTCATGCTCAGGAAGAGCGGCAACTCGCGTTGAACCTTGTCGTGTCCTACGCAATCCTGACCATCAATGCGAACTACTTCTCGAATGACCTCGTTGCCGCGGCGAAGCTATTGACGCTGGAGATCGACGGCGTGGTGTCGCAGTTGGAGAAGGTCGAAGCGACCTATGGCGGTGAACTGGGTGGCCACATTGCGCGGCTGAATCAAATCAACGCCGAGCTGCGACGCGAGCCGACGCGCGCCACCGTTGCTCAACTGCGCGAAGAGTTCCATCAACTGGTTCTGCGTCTGGATAGTCTGACGTCCGCAGTGCGTTCCCGCAAAGGAGATGTTCTGAAAGGCTACCGGGACGTCTTCGGGCGCTTGACGCTGGAACTGCTGCTGTTGATGGTCGCTGGCGTTGCCATGGTAGGTGGGGTCAGCAGCATTTTTTTCCGGCAACTTTCACGCGACATCGGCTTGATCAAGGCGCGCGCCGGCGAAATTGTACGGGGCTACCGTGGCGCACCGCTGGCGGTCACGCGCGGGGATGAGTTGGGGGAGCTGATGTCCGCGGTCAATGACATGGAAGCCGTACTCAAATTCCGCGACAACCAGCTCGAGTTGTCCAGGCAGCAGCGATTCCACACCGAAAAGATGGCGGCGGTCGGCTCGCTGGCGGCGGCCGTGGCGCATGAAATAAATAACCCGCTGGCCGCAATCGTGGGTGTTGCCGAAAGCCTCGTGAACGACAGGAATCAAGGCAGTTACTCGGCACGCCGCGCCGATCAGCAGATCGACCAGATTCTCGAGCAGGCGCGGCGCGTGATGACCATTACCCGGCAGATCAGCGAGTTTTCCCTGCAGCGTCCGCTGGAGCCGGCTCTCATCGACCTTAATACCCTGGTCAGGAGCACCTGCAATTTCATCAGTTTCGACAAGCGCTTCCGCAGGATCGCTCTGAAACAGGAACTGGCCGAGGGCCTGCCGGCACTGCTGGTGGTTTCAGATCATGTCGTCCAGGTTTTGATGAACCTGTTGATCAATGCGGCTGATGCGCTCGAGGGCCAGGAAGAACCTGCGCCGACCATTCATGTAGACACCCGGCTTGCAGGGCCTGCAGTGGTGCTTGCCGTGGCTGACAATGGCCCGGGAATTGCTTCCGAAAACATTGATAGAATCTTTGAAACCCACTTCACCACCAAGCCGCCGGGGCGCGGCTCAGGGCTGGGCTTGTCGCTGTGTCGCAGCCTCATGCAGCAGGATGGGGGAGAGATACAAGTCGAATCTGCAGTGGGGCAGGGCACTACAGTACTGATCACCCTGCCGGTTCCGGTAGAGCCGGTACATTAGGAGAATCCGCGTGCATGTACTGATCATCGACGACGAACTGGCGCTGCGACAGATAATCGCTGCCACGGTGCGCCGTGCGGGGTACTCCGTGGATATGGCGGAGGGAGTCAAGGAGGCCGCTGGCAAGCTGGTTCGTGGCGACGTCGATCTCGCGATTTGTGACATCAAGATGGAGGATGGCGACGGGGTCGACCTGGTGCGCAGCATGAAGAGCGCCGGTGTCCCCACATTATTCATCATGGTGACCGCATTTGCTTCGGTGCAGACCGCGGTCGAAGCCTTGCGCGCCGGCGCCATGGACTATATGGTCAAGCCTATCGACAGCGAGGAACTGCTGTATCGCTTACGTCAGGCGCAGACCTTGCTTGGATTGAAGGCTGAAAACGTCGCGTTGCGAAAGTTTGTCAGCGGCGAACGGGAAAACATCCGCTTCAAATTTACCTCTGCGCCGATGGCTGCCGTTGAGCGCCTGGCCACTCGCGTTGCGGTGATCGACAGCACCGTCATGATCACCGGCGAGAGCGGTACCGGCAAAGGGATACTGGCGCGATTCATCC
>CAZYTN010000084.1:3568-8926 GCA_964650115.1 uncultured Sulfuritalea sp. | reverse complement strand
CGAGCTTCGTCACCTTCCTTATGCTGGTGCGGCCTTTCATCCTCAAGGCGCAGGGTGCGTCGATCGTGACGCCCCGCGTTCAGCGCCTGCGCGCAGATTTCGAGTGCAAGGGCGACCCGCGCCGCGAGTTCCTGCGCGCCCGCATCAATCCTGAAGGTGGCCTGGAACTGTTTCCCAACCAGAGCTCCGGCGTGCTGACCTCCTGCACCTGGGCCGATGGGCTGATCGACAATCCGTCGCGACAGGCCATTGCCCGCGGCGACAGGGTGCGTTTCCTGCCGTTTTCCGAACTGCTATATTGAAGCCATGAACGTGAAAATACTTTTCTTTGCCGGTCTGCGCGAGGCGCTGGGCACCGGTTCCGAAGCGTTGGCGTTGCCGGCCGGCATCGCGACCGTCGGCGCGTTGCGCGATCTGCTCGCCGCGCGCGGCGAACCCTGGTCGGCCTTGGCGACGACGAAAAACCTGCGCGTCGCGGTGAATCAGCAGATGGTCGGCATGGACACGCCGGTCAAGCCCGGTGATGAAGTCGCCTTTTTCCCGCCGGTGACAGGAGGCTAAGTGAACGTCAGCGTACAGGAAGCGGACTTCGACGCGGGCGCCGAGATTGCCGCGCTCTCGACCGGGCGCGAGGACGTCGGGGCGGTCGCCAGCTTCGTCGGCATGGTGCGGGCCGACAAGCAGGCAGAGAACGCTGGTGCTGGTAATGCGGCGGCGCCGGTACAGGCGATGACCCTGGAACACTATCCCGGCATGACGGAAAAGGCGCTCGAAGCCATCGTTGCCGAGGCGCGCGAACGCTGGGACATATACGGCGTGCGGGTGATCCATCGCGTCGGCCGCCTGGTTCCCGGCGATCGCATCGTCTTCGTCGCGGTGGCTTCTGCGCATCGCGGCGAGGCTTTCGCCGCCTGCGAATTCATCATGGACTACCTGAAGACGCGTGCGCCCTTCTGGAAGAAGGAAGATACGTCCGCGGGCGGGCGCTGGGTCGATGCCCGCGAGAGCGACGACCACGCCGCCGGACGCTGGGAGGCACCAAAAAACAACGGCTGACCGCTTGCGCGGCCAGCCGTCTGTTTGCCGGGCTGTCTTGCTTACTTGCGCTTGGCGGTCGATTTCTTGACGGCGTCGCCGACGCTGCTCATCGCAGTGGTCGAGGCTTTGGTAATCTGCTCGAAGGCCTTGTTGGCGGTGGCGATGGCCTGCTGGAAGGACTCCATCATGTTCGGCGTCTGACCGGGAAGGTTCTTCATGAAGCTTTGCAGCGACTCGGTCATGTCCTGGCTGCCGGAGGCGAGCTGCTCGGTGACCAGGCGGGCGAATTCGGCGCGGGTTTCATTGCTGATCTCGGCGATCTGTTGTGCCGCGGCCACCATGCGCTGCGTGGTCTCCTGTGCGTACTCGGTGCGCAGCTGCAATGCGGTCTGGGGGTCGCGCGCGGCGGTCAGCGCCTTGGCGTTTTCGACGCCGCTCTGGAACATCTCCTTGGCCAGTTCGGACTGCAGCGCCATGACGCGCTGCGAGTTTTCCATCGAAAGCTGTGCCATGCGCATGGCGGCTTCCATGTTCTTGCGGTGCAACTCGGTGAACTGCTCGATCTTGGCTACCATGATGATTCTCCTGTGAGTTAGCTAAAAAATTCAATTTACCACCAATAGCTTACGGGACTCTGACCCAGATCAACCGACGTCGTGTTGTCATCGTCGGTTGTTGCCGGCTCCCGGGTGAAGGATACTGAACATGGCCTGAGTTTCCAATGGGACCAGCTCATGAAACCCTCCGGTACCGCTCTGGTGCTGCCGGCGGCGCCGTTCGCGACCCGACCTGCATCGCCCGGATACAGTACGGATCGCGCCGCGGTCCTTGGCCGGAAGCCGTGCCTGGGGGCGGTTGTCCGGTCGGGCGAGCATTGAAATCCGCCCGACAATCCCCATGTTGCTGGGAATGACAATTCTTTGAGGCTACCGCCATGCGCTTCGACAAATTTACGACCAGGTTCCAGCAGGCTGTCTCCGATGCCCAGAGCCTGGCGGTCGGCAACGATCAGCAGTTCATCGAGCCGCAGCATTTGCTGCTGGCCCTGCTCAACCAGGACGACGGCAGCACCGGCTCGCTGCTGGCGCGCGCCGGCGCCAATGTCGGCGGCCTCAAGGCTCAGCTTGCCAAGACGCTGGAGCGCCTGCCCAAGGTCGAAGGCCACGGCGGCGAGGTCAGCATCGGCCGCGACCTCGGCAACCTGCTCAACGTCACCGACAAGGAGGCGCAGAAGGCCGGCGACCAGTTCATCGCCTCGGAAATGTTCCTCTTGGCCCTGACCCAGGACAAGGGCGAGTGCGGCCGCCTGCTGAAGGAGGCAGGTTTGAATCGCAAGGCGCTGGAAGAGGCGATCAAGGCCGTGCGCGGCGGCGAGAACGTCGGTTCGCAGGAGGCCGAGGGCCAGCGCGAAGCGCTCGCCAAGTATTGCCTCGACCTGACCGAACGCGCGCGCCAGGGCAAGCTCGACCCGGTGATCGGCCGCGACGACGAGATTCGCCGCACCATCCAGATCCTGCAGCGCCGGACCAAGAACAACCCGGTGCTGATCGGCGAGCCGGGCGTCGGCAAGACGGCCATCGTCGAGGGCCTGGCGCAGCGCATCGTCAATGACGAGGTGCCGGAAACGCTGAAAGGCAAGCGCGTGCTGGTGCTGGACATGGCGGGCCTGCTGGCCGGCGCCAAGTACCGCGGCGAATTCGAGGAACGCCTCAAGGCCGTGTTGAAGGAAGTGGCGCAGGATCAGGGCCGCATCATCCTCTTCATCGACGAGATGCACACCATGGTCGGCGCCGGCAAGGCCGAGGGCGCCATCGACGCCGGCAACATGCTGAAGCCGGCGCTGGCGCGCGGCGAGCTGCATTGCATCGGCGCCACCACGCTCGACGAATACCGCAAGTACATCGAGAAGGACGCCGCACTGGAACGGCGCTTCCAGAAGGTGCTGGTGGACGAGCCGAGCGTCGAGGCGACCATCGCCATCCTGCGCGGCCTGCAGGAGAAGTACGAACTGCACCACGGCGTGGATATCACCGATCCGGCCATCGTCGCCGCGGCGGAACTCTCGCATCGCTACATCACCGACCGCTTCCTGCCGGACAAGGCCATCGACCTGATCGACGAGGCCGCGGCGCGGATCAAGATGGAAATCGACTCCAAGCCGGAAGTCATGGACAAGCTCGACCGCCGCCTGATCCAACTCAAGATCGAGAGCGAGGCGGTGAAGAAGGAAAAGGACGAAGCCTCGAAGAAACGCCTCGTCCTGATCAAGGACGAGATGGACAAGCTCGAGCGCGAGTACGCCAACCTCGACGAGATCTGGCGCGCCGAGAAGGCCCAGGTGCAGGGCTCGGCGCACATCAAGGAAGAGATCGACAAGCTCAAGGGACAGATGGCCGAACTGCAGCGCAAGGGCGCTTTCGACAAGCTCGCCGAATTGCAGTACGGCACGCTGCCCAAGCTCGAAGCGCAGTTGAAGGCTGCCGAAAAAGTCGGCGCCGGCGACACGGCGAAGAACCGGCTGCTGCGCACCCAGGTCGGCACCGAGGAAATCGCCGAGGTGGTTTCGCGCGCCACCGGCATCCCGGTGTCAAAGATGATGCAGGGCGAGCGCGAGAAGCTGCTGAAAATGGAAGACAAGCTGCACGGCCGCGTGGTCGGCCAGGACGAGGCCGTGCGCCTGGTCTCCGACGCGATCCGCCGCTCGCGTGCCGGGCTGTCGGAAGAAAGCCGGCCCTATGGCTCCTTCCTCTTCCTCGGCCCCACCGGTGTCGGCAAGACCGAGCTGTGCAAGGCGCTGGCCGAATTCCTCTTCGATGCCGAGGATCACCTGATTCGCATCGACATGAGCGAGTTCATGGAGAAGCATTCCGTGGCGCGGCTGATCGGCGCACCGCCGGGCTATGTCGGCTACGAGGAGGGCGGCCACCTGACCGAACAGGTGCGGCGCAAGCCCTATTCGGTGATCCTCTTCGACGAGGTCGAAAAGGCGCACCCGGACGTGTTCAACGTGCTGCTGCAGGTGCTCGACGACGGCCGCATGACCGACGGCCAGGGCCGCACCGTGGACTTCAAGAACACCGTCATCGTGATGACATCGAATCTCGGCAGCCAGATGATCCAGCAGATGTCGGGCGAGGATTACCAGATCATCAAACTCGCGGTGATGGGCGAAGTGAAGACGCATTTCCGCCCGGAGTTCGTGAACCGCATCGACGAGATCGTGGTGTTCCACGCGCTCGACGAAAAGAACATCGCCGGCATCGCGAAGATCCAGCTCAAATACCTGGAAAAGCGCATGGCGAAACTGGACATGTCGCTGGAGGTGTCCGACGCCGCGCTGGCGCTGCTGGCCGAGGCCGGATTCGATCCGGTGTTCGGCGCACGGCCGCTGAAGCGCGCGATCCAGGAACGCATCGAGAATCCGCTTTCAAGGCTGATCCTCGACGGCAGCTTCGGGCCCAAGGATCACGTCAAGGTCGGGGTAAGCAAGGGGCATCTGACGTTTGGAAAAGCTACGGTCTAACCAGTTTTAACTAAAATCTGGTTATACTGGGAGGGTCCAAACAAGGAGTTCCCCATGTTGAGCGTTGGAATCTTTGAAGCCAAGGCCCAGTTGTCGCAACTGGTCGAGCGCGTCGCGCGGGGCGAAGAAGTGCTGGTGACGCGACACGGCAAGCCCGTGGCGCGTCTGGTGGCGCCCGAGGCATCTTCCGATGTATCGGCGCTTGCGGAATGGGCCGCGGACTTGCGGGCGTTTCGTCGTGGCGTCGACCGTGGTGCCAAGTCGGGCGCGGGAAGTACCCTGACCGAGTTGATCGCGGCGGGGCGCCGGTGAGTTCGCGGCCACCGCTGGTCATCGACTGTTCGGCGGCGGTTCCCTGGTTTCTCGACGACGAGGCGAACGCGTGGAGCGAGAATCTGCTCGATGCCTTGCCGCACCATTCCTTGCACGTTCCCGCGCTGTGGCATCTCGAATTCGCCAACGTTCTGCTCACCGCGCAACGACGCAAGCGCGTTGCCGCGAAGGATGCCAAGGGTCTGCTGGCACGTGCCTCGCGCCTGCCGCTGGTGACCGACGGCAGGGTGGTTCCGCTGGTTGAAATAGCCGATCTGGCCGAATCCCATGGCATCACCACCTACGATGCCGCTTATCTCGAATTGGCGATACGCTTGAAGTGCCGGCTTGCGACGCAGGACAAGGCCCTGGCGAAAGCGGCGAAGCGGCTCGGATATCTGTACGCATAAGAATTTCGTCCTGTTACAGGAGATTCCTGTATGACTCAGCTTGAGTTGATTGATGTCGAAGGCGAACTCGGGGTG
>CAZYTN010000084.1:0-3468 GCA_964650115.1 uncultured Sulfuritalea sp. | reverse complement strand
TGTTTCATCTTTTGTTACCTCCGCTGTTTCCGCTGTTGATGCCGGACTTCGGTTTCGGCTACACCGAGGCCGGTTTCCTGATGACCGTTTTCTTCGCCGTCTCCGGCGTCGGCCAGGCTTTTGCCGGGATCGTCGTCGACCGCCATGGCGCGCGCCGCGTCCTGATGGCGGGGGTGGGGCTGCTGGCGGCCTCCGGCCTGGCGCTGTCGGTGGCAGACAACTATCCGATGCTTCTGCTGGCGGTGGCCCTGGCCGGCATCGGCAACTCGGTGTTCCATCCGGCGGACTTTTCGCTGCTGAACAGGAAGGTGTCGCCGACGCGGCTGGGCCATGCATTTTCTGTTCATGGCCTGGCGGGAAACCTGGGTTGGGCGCTCGGCGCAACGATTTCAGGGATGGCGCTGGCCTGGGCCGGCTGGCGCAGCGCGGGATTTGCGGCGGCGCTGGTGGCGCTGGTTTCCGTGGCGGCGCTGCGGCTGGCGCGGCCGCTGCTTGACGACGATGCGGCAAAAGTCGGCGCTGGCGGCACGGCGAAAAGGACGACTTTCGGTTTCCTCGGCGCGCCGGTGATCTGGTTGTCTTTCATGTTCTTTCTGCTGATCACGGCGGCCTTCGGCGGCTTGCAGAGTTTTTCCGTGCCGGTGCTGGGCGGCCTCTACGGACTGACGGCGGCGGCCGGCGTGGCGGCGCTGACCGGCTACCTGCTCGGGTCCGCGGCGGGCATGGTGGCGGGTGGCTTCGTCGCCGCACGCGTGCATGCGCACGATCGGACTGTGGGCGCCGCCCTGGTCGGCGCCGCCGTTTTCGCCTCGGTGCTGGCCAGCGGTTTGCCGCCAGCCTGGAGCGTGATTCCGCTGATGGTCGGAGTCGGTGTCGGCGTCGGTCTGGCCGGTCCTTCGCGCGACCTGCTGGTGCGCCGCGTTGCGACCGAGTCGCTGGCCGGCGGCAATGCCTCGCCGGCGTTTGGCCGCGTCTATGGTTTCGTCTATTCGGGACTCGACGTCGGCCTGGCGCTGGGGCCGCTGGCCTTCGGCATGCTGCTCGATGCCGGCGGTCGCAACGGCGTGCTGCCCGGCGTGGCCCTGCTGCAGATACTGGCCGTGCTGACGGTGCTGGCCATGGGCCGCCACGTCGGATCGCGTGGAGTCAAGTCCGGCTAGCGCGGTTCCACCGCGGGGCGAACTTCAGTCCGCCATGGCGGACTGAAGCCGGCCATGGCGGCGAACGCCGGCCGCAGGCCTGCGCTTGCTACTTGTTTTGCATTGTCCAGACGCCATCCCACGCCGCGGGGGGCGGGGTGTCGCGGTAGATCCGGCAACGCTCGAGGTAGATTTTCGATGGCCCGTCAAGGGGATTGGCGGCTACCGCAGCGCGGAAGTGGCGCTCGGCCGCGGCCCAGTCGCGCTGGCGGTAGCGGATCAAGCCTTCCTTGAACGCGGCCAGGGTTTCTTCACGATGCGGGAAGCTGTCTTCCGAGTGGTGGCCCAGCGCTTCGTAGATGGCGATCGGCGTCTCCCTGCCACGCACGCGAATCAGGTCGAGCTCGCGGGCAGCAGAATGATCATTGACCGCCATGTAGGTTGCTTCGCAAATCAGGATCGAGGTCCCGTAGAACTTGTTGGCGCTTTCCAGTCGCTCGGCAAGATTGACCCGGTCGCCGACCACGGTGTATTCCATGCGCTTCAGGGACCCGATATTCCCCGCGACCACGTTGCCGGTGCTGATGCCGATCCCGATCCGGATCGTTTCGCCGCCGCGCGCGGCGCGGCGGCTGTTGAGATGGTGCAGGGCGGTCATCATCTTGTTGCCGACCATGACCGCATTGACCGCATCCTCCGTGCTCTGCAGGACCGAGCCGAAGACTGCCATGAGCATGTCGCCGATGTATTTGTCGAGCACCCCGTTGTGGGCGAACACGATATCCACCATGTCGGTGAAATACTCGTTGAGCAATGCCACCGTTTCCTTGGCGCCCAGGCGCTCCGAGATCGAGGTGAAGCCGCGGATGTCCGAAAACAGCACACTGACGTCGCGCCCCGTACCGCCAAGCTCGACGTCGCCGGTCGCCAGAAGCTGGTCCACCACCGGCTTGCTCATGTAGCGCGACATGGTGTTGCGCAGACGCTTTTCGCGGGTGATGTCCTCCATCATCAGCATGTAGCCGATCGGCTCATCGCGCAGGCTGTTCAGCTGGACCGTGGCGAGATTCACCGAGATCGCCTTGGTGCCTTCGATGAACAGGTCGGTATCGACGGTGATGTCGGTCTTCCCCGAGGCCTGTACCTTGTCCAGGCTTTTCGCCACCCAGGCGTTGCGGCCGACGAAAATTTCTTCGAGCCGGTGGCCGATCAGTTCCTCGTCGCCGAGGTGCAGGATGCGGCGCGCCGACTCGTTGATCTTGCGCAATATGCCGCTGGCGTCCAGCGTCAGCACGGCATTGTTCATGCTGTGCAGGATGGCTTCGTTGTAGTTGCGCGCGGCGCTGACTTCTTCGAACAGCTGCGCGTTCTCGATGGCGATGGCGGCCTGGGCCGAAAAGGCGCGCAGGCGCCTTTCGTCGGCGTTGCCAAACCTCCCGCCCTTGCGGTTCAGGATCTGCATCACGCCGATCTTGCGCTCGCCCCTGGCGATGATCGGCATGCACAGCATGCTGTGGGTGCGGTAACCGGTGTGCCGGTCAAAATCCGCATTGAAGCGAGGGTCCGAGTAGGCATCGGCAATGTTGATTACCCGGCCGCTGCTGAAGCATTCCCCGGCGATGCCGGCGTCCGCCGGGAAACGAATCTCCTCGCCGGCGATGCCGCCGGCGACCCGCGAAAACAGTTCATTGCCGGTCGCATCGTAAAGAAACAGGGTTCCGCGGTCGGCCTCGAGCAGTGACGTTGCCGCGGCCATGATTTTCACCAGCAGCGGATCGAGGTGGATCTCCGCGACAATCGAGATGCTGATTTCCAGCAGCATGGCTTCCTCGCGCTGCTGGCGTTCGACTTTCTCGAACAGGCGCGCATTTTCCAGCGCCGCGGAGGCCTGCAGCGACAGACCTTCGAGCAGTTTCCGGTCTTCGCTGTCGAACTCGCCGGCATGCTTGTTCAGCACCTGGGCGATGCCGATCACATCGTGGTTCTTGTTGCGGATCGGGACGCAGAGGATGTTGCGCGTGCGGTAGCCGGTTTGCCGGTCCACTTCCTGATTGAAACGCGGATCGGCGTAGGCGTCGGCGATGATTTCCGCTTCGCCGCTGGTGAACACCGAGCCGGCAACGCCGAGGTGGCAGGGGAAGCGGATTTCGCCGATGGTATCGCCCTGCATGACGCGCGAGAACAGTTCATTGGTTTCCGGATCGTGCAGGAACAGGGAACTGCGGTCGGCGTTGAGCGCCTCGGTGACCACTTCCATCAGGCGCGGAAACAATACATCCAGGGAAAGGCTGTCGGAAACGCGGTTGGCAATGTCGGCCAGCGCCGAGGT
>CAZYTN010000083.1:0-8929 GCA_964650115.1 uncultured Sulfuritalea sp. | reverse complement strand
GCGCGGAGCAGAACAGGGTCACCGCGAACAGCCAGTAGAGTATGGTCGGCTTCCATTTGATGAAGGTTTCATCGTGCAGGATCAGCGTCGCCCCGCCGAAGACGACGACCAGGCCGAGGCTGACCCAGAGCATGGTGTCCACCTTGCCGTGGCGGTGCCAGACCCAGCCGATCTGCGCCATCGTCGCGACGATCACCACGCCGGTGGCGATATAGATGTCGAAAACCTTGAACGCGACAAAGAAGAGGATGACCGGAAACAGGTCGAAGAGGAATTTCATGGAGCGGATTGTAGCGGTTGCGCCCGCTTACTTCTTCTTGTCGAGGTTGATCGAAGCCGAGTTTATGCAGTAGCGAAGTCCGGTGGGCGCCGGCCCGTCGGGAAAAACATGGCCCAGATGGCTGCCGCAATGGCTGCAGACCACCTCGGTGCGGCGCATGAAAAGGCTGTTGTCGGCGATCTCGGTGATGCCTGTCGCAGCGACAGGCGCAGTGAAACTGGGCCAGCCGCAGCCGGAATCGAATTTCGCGCCGGAAGCGAACAGCGGCTCGCCGCAGCCTATGCAGCGATAGGTGCCGGGGTCCTTGCAGTCCCAGTACTCGCCGCTGAAGGCGCGTTCGGTGCCCTTCTCGCGGGCGACGTGGTATTGCATGGGCGTCAGTTGCGCGCGCCATTCGGCTTCGGTCTTGCTGATCTTCGGTTTGGTGCTCATGGATGCCTCCGGGCGCTGACTATAATCGCGGCCATGGCGAGTGGGATCAACTTTGGCGCAAATAGTTTCGGGGGAATACGATGCGCGTGACCGTGCTCGGGGCCGGCGTGGTCGGCGTGACCAGCGCCTGGTATCTGGCCGCGGATGGTCACGAGGTGACGGTCATCGAGCGCCAGCCGCTGCCCGCGCAGGAGACCAGCTTTGCCAACGGCGGCCAGATTTCCGTCAGCCATGCCGAACCCTGGGCCAATCCGCAGGCACCCTGGAAAGCCCTGAAATGGCTGGGTCGCGAGGACGCGCCCTTGTTGTGGCGGCTACGCGCCGATCCGGCGCAATGGACCTGGGGCCTGCGCTTCCTGCGCGAATGCACAGCGGCGCGGGCGCGTGCCAATGTCGCTGCCATCGTCAGGCTGGGGCTCGCCAGCCGTTCCGCGCTGCAGGATTTGCGGCGGCAACTGGCCATGGAATACGACCATCTCGAACGCGGCATCCTGCATTTCTACACTGACGCCCGTGAATTCGAACACGCCATTCCGCAGGCGGCGCTGATGCGCGAATTCGGCTGCGAACGGGTGCCGCAGACGGCGGCCCAATGCCTTGCCATCGAACCAGCCCTGGCCGGTTCGCGGGTCCCCGTGGTTGGCGGCACCTATACCGCCGGCGACGAATCGGGCGATGCGCGGCAATTCACCGAAACCCTGGCGCGGCACGCTGCGGCCCGCGGCGTGCGCTTCCGCCATGGCGAAAGCGTGACGGCCCTGCATGGCGACGGCGGCAAATTGACGGGCGTGCGTCTGGCTTCGGGGGAATGCGTATCCGCGGATATCACGGTACTGGCGCTTGGCAGCTATTCGCCGCTGCCCTTGAAGCCGCTGGGTGTTCGCCTGCCGGTCTATCCGGCCAAGGGCTATTCGGTGACGCTGGCATTGCCGGATAGGATGCCGGCGCCGACCGTGAGCCTGACCGACGACGGCCACAAGATCGTCATCTCGCGCCTGGGGCACCGCCTGCGCGTGGCCGGCACGGCCGAGTTCAACGGCTACGATACCTCGGTTAACCCGGTGCGCTGTGCAGCGCTGTTGCGCCGCATGCACGAGATTTTTCCCGCACTGCGGACGGTGGCTCAGGTCGAGTACTGGGCCGGATTGCGGCCCGCGACACCGGGCAATGTGCCGCTGATCGGCGACATGACGGGGGCCGGATTGGCGGGGTTATGGCTGAATACCGGCCATGGCACGCTGGGCTGGACCTTGGCCTGCGGCTCGGGACGATTGCTGGCGGACCTCGTCGCCGGCCGCGATCCGGGCCTGGAGTCAAAGCCCTACAGTTTCTGAATATCGCCGTCTCCTCCACGGCAGGCTTTGCACGGCCTGCCGGCTTCGCGGGCGCAGAGCAGTGCTCTGCGAAACCCCCGCTTCGCCCAGCACCGACTATTCAACCTGCAAAAACACCAATCCGCAGATTTCGCCGATTAACGCAGATGCTTTATCTGCGTCATCCGCGGATCGAACTGAGGTTTTTGGGTTCAATGCAAATGCCGGGGAGCCGACTCGGCGTGCTCCTCGGGCAGTTCGGCGTGTACGGGTTCGCCTTCGGGATTCGGATACAGCGGTGCACCGCAGTCGTCGCAGAATTCCAGCGGAAAACGCTGGTCGAGCATCAGCACGCTGGCGACGCCGGCCTCGCGCAGGGTGGCTTCGATCTGCGCCGGGGCTTCGTTGTTTTCATCCTCGTGTTCCAGCAGCGGCCAGACCACGCCATGCACCACGTCGCTGCTGCCGCGCTGGGTGAAGCCGATGCGGAATTCCTCGAGCTGTCGGTCATGGAATGGTGCCACCACGGCGCGTAGCTCGGTCGCCGGCTGGTTCAGGACGGTCTGCAGGAAGGCCACGGCGGCGCGCAGCGACCAGGGGCGCGAGGCGCGGTCGGCGTCGCGCACGGCGGCATGGTAGGCCAGCACCGGAATGAATTCGAGGGCACAGGCGGGCAGCAGCGGACGCAAGGCGTCGCCACCCTGTTGCGCCCATTGGCGGAAGGATTCCGCAGGGTCGCCGTCGTCTTCCTGCCAGCGGAACAGCGCCGCACCGCGCGGTGCGGCGACGGCACCCAGCAGGTAGCGGGTATCGGACAGGAAACTCATGGTTTCAGCGAGGTGCGCCGGATCGATTTTCAGGTTGCGGCCATGGACCGCGGCCTTGGCCAGCTTTTCCGCCAGTTGCGCCGTGTCGACATAATTCTGCGGCAACTGGTCCGGGCTGTAGAGGACGTCGGCGAGACCGAGCTTGGCGTCTGCCGCGAGCACATGGGCCTGCAAGTGAACCCGCACCGCATCCATTTGCGTGGCCGGAATGCTGCCCGACGGGATCTGGAAACGCGACCAGGCCAGCAGCGGCACGGCGATCATGACGACATCGAGTTCGCCGCTGCCTTCCGCACGCCGTGTTTCGGCGCAGGATTCGATCATGTCGGCCAGTTCGTCATAGGCGCGCGAACCGCCGTTGTACAAATGGTCGAGCACCGCGACCAGGATTTCTTCGCCGTTGTCGGCCAGCAGGTGGTCGATATGCGCGGCAAGACGGGTCTCCCAGTAGGCATCCTCGATCCGGTTCGAAGACTGGCTGAGTCGTGTCGCGAGGCGGGTGAGAAGTTCGGAGTCCGGCGTCTGGCGGGGGCGGCGCGGAAGGCGGGTGCGTTTCATGGCGGGATGGGGCCGAAAAAAATGGATCGGCAGAGACGGTAAGGGCGAATTCTACCAGTTGGCGGCAAGCCGGATTTGCCGCCATAAGCTGATAAACTCCTCGTGTTTTTTTGCCAGCGGCGGTGCCCGATGTTCTCCAGATTGATGCCCAAAGAGGCCAAGTTCTTCGATTTGTTCAATGCCCACGCCGACCTGATCGTCAAGGGCGGTCGGCAACTGGTGGCTTTGGTGGATGATCTGGGCAAAGGTCCCGAAGTACTGGCTCAGCACGTGCAGGCCATCGACGAGATCGAGACCACGGCCGACAGGATCACCCACGAAACCATTGCGCTGCTGCATACGTCCTTCAATACACCGCTCGACCGCGACGAAATTCATCAGCTGATCATGCGCATGGATGACATCCTCGACCTGATCCAGGATTTCGCCGAGGCCATGTATCTCTACGACATTCGCCAGCTGACGCCGGAAGCCAGGCAACTTTCCGACATTGTCGCCTCCAGTTGCGAGCGGGTGAAATCCGCGGTCATCCTGTTGAACAAGATGGACAACTCACCGGCCATGCTCAAGCTGTGCCGCGAGATCGACCAGCTCGAGTCCGACGCCGACCGCGCCATGCGCACCGGCATCACCAAGCTGTTCCGCGAAGAGGCGGACGTGCGCCAGTTGATCAAGATGAAGGGCATCTACGAGCTGCTCGAGTCGGTGACCGATCGGGCCGAGGACGTGGCCAACATCGTCGAGGGCATCATCCTCGAGAACTCCTGAGCCAGGGCGTGCTCACACTACGACGATGGAGCGCGTTGGTTCGCAATCCGGAGGGATGCAAGGCGGAGTGCGCCGGCAAGGGTCGTTCCCTTACCAGGCGCGACAACGCCGCAGATGCCGGATTTCGAACCAACCCGAAGGGAACGCCGCGATTCGGGCGCATCGCGGCGTTGCACATCCCTTGTGCAGATCACTGCACCGCGGGCCGCGCGCCTTGCGCTGCATCCCGATTCGCAATGTTCGCGCCCACCGGCGTAGTGTGAGGACGCCCTAAGCCATGCAAGCGGTCGAAATGAGTCTGACGGTGATCGTGGTGCTGGTGCTGCTGGCGCTCGCCTTCGACTTCATGAACGGCTTTCACGATGCGGCGAATTCCATCGCCACGATTGTTTCCACCGGTGTCCTGAAACCGCAACACGCCGTGGCTTGGGCGGCCTTCTTCAACGTGGTGGCCATTGCCGTGTTTCAGCTCAAGGTGGCCAGCACCATCGGCAAGGGCACCATCGACCCGGCCATCGTCGACCACTACGTGGTGTTCGGCGCATTGATCGGCGCCATCGCCTGGAACATCATCACCTGGTACTACGGCATTCCGTCCAGTTCGTCGCACGCCCTGATCGGCGGGCTGGCCGGCGCCGCGATGGCCAAGGCCGGCACCGGCTCGCTGGTCTGGGCAGGCATCGGCAAGGTGGTGGCCTTCATCCTGATCGCGCCACTGCTCGGTTTCCTTCTTGGCGGCACACTGATGGTGGTGGTGTCGTGGCTGTGCAACCGCAGCACGCCGCGCAAGGTGGACAAGAGTTTTCGTCGTCTGCAACTGGTCTCGGCAGCCGCTTACAGCCTCGGCCACGGCGGCAACGACGCGCAGAAGACCATCGGCATCATCTGGATGTTGCTGATTGCCGCCGGCACCCTGAAGACCGGCGAATCGGTGCCGATGTGGGTGGTGATCTCCTGTTACACGGCAATGGGCCTGGGCACGATGTTCGGCGGCTGGCGCATCGTCAAGACCATGGGCCAGCGCATTACCAAGTTGCGTCCGGTGGGCGGCTTCTGCGCCGAAACCGGTGGCGCCATCACCTTGTTCATGGCCACGATGCTGGGTATTCCCGTATCCACCACGCACACCATCACCGGCGCCATCGTCGGCGTCGGTACCTCCAAAGGGCCGAGCAACGTGCGCTGGGGCGTCGCCGGCAGCATCGTTTGGGCCTGGGTGTTGACCATTCCGGCCAGCGCGCTGATTGCAGCCGTCGCCTGGTGGCTGGGACAGTTTCTGCTGTGAGGTGCGGCGGCGCGCCAGTCTGCCGCCGCTGATCCCAGTGCCGCATGGACAGTCGCATCGCTCCCGGTCCGGCGGCATTTGGCCTGATGGTGCTGCTGTGTGCCATCCGGGGTCTGCAACAAGTCGCGATCAAAGTCACCAGTGCCGGCATCAGCCCCATCCTGCAAGCGGGATTGCTGTCCGCCATCGCTGCCTTGCTGGTTTTCGCCTGGGCGTCCTGGCACGGCGCCCTGCTTTACCGTGCTCGGACTGCATTTATTCGTGTCCGGCGAGCGCATGGGCTGGCGGCAGGGAGCCGGCGTGCTGCCGGCTTTTGGCGGACTGGTACTCGCCTTCATCGACAAGGCCGCGGGCGGCAGCGTGCCGGGCGATGCCTTTGGCGTGCTGTCAGCGGCGACTTTATGGGCCGAGGCCTGCCAGATCGTGATCGTTGCCTTCATCAGTTATCTGGCGTGGTTCTGGTTGCTGACCCGCTATCTTGCGGGTCGCCTGCTGGCGTTCTCCTTCCTCACGCCGCTGTTTGGAGTCTGGTTCGGCATGCTGCTGCTGGACGATCAGCCCAGCTTGCATTTCTTTGTCGCCGCTGCGATGGTGGTGGGCGGTATCGTGCTGGTCAAGCCGCCGGCCCGGAAATGAACCGGCGCCAGATGTTTTCCCTGGACTCGCGCTCGCTTATCCCTGCTGACCATTGGCTGCCGGTTCCTGGCCCTGTTCGTCCTGCAATGCGGTTGAGCTTCACGCCAGAGGGCAACTGCGGAAGCCGACAAAGATGTCGTCGCGCTGCGGCTCGTAGTAGTTGCGGTAGCGCGGGTTGCGCATGCGCGGGTGCGTGGCGAAGGAAGCGCCGCGCACGCTGCGATGGGTGTGGAAGAAAGGTGCGGCATATTCGGCATAGGGGTCGGGGCTGAAGCCTGGATAGGGCGTGAAGGCGCTCGCCGTCCATTCCCAGACTTGTGTTCCCCAGTCGAAATGGCCGGCGTGGCGGGCAGCGCATTCCCATTCCGCTTCGCTCGGCAGGCGGCGGCCCGCCCAGTTGCACCAGGCTTCGGCTTCATGCGCCGTCAGGTGTATCGCCGCTTGCGCGGGCGCCAGGTCGACCCACTGCGCGAAGCGCCGCTGCTGCCAGCGGCCTTCATTGCGGCGCCAGTAGCGCGGCATGGTTTGCCCGCTGGCGGCGAGCCATGCCCGACCGTCTTGCGACCACCATTGCGGCTGCCGGTAGCCGTCCGCCTCGACAAAGGCGACGTAGTCCGAATTCCGGGTCGGCGTGGCGGCGATCGCAAAGCCGGCGACGCGTTGCGGATGTGCCCACTTTTCGTTGTCGAAGACGAAGCCCTTGCCGGAAGGCGAACTGCCCATGAGGAACTCGCCGCCGTCGAGCGGGATATCCGTGGCGGGAGGCAGGTCGGCCAGACCGTCTTGCGCCGGCCAGCCCAGGGTCTGCCGCGTGTAGCGGAAGGCCTCGTCGTGCATGTCCTCGTGAAACAGGGCGAGGCGGTGAAAGTAGAGGGCGGCATCGGTGTCGGGGAGTTTGTGTAAGGCTTCAAGCGCCGCGGCCAGCGTGCTTTGCAGATAGTGTCGGGTGGCGTCCCAGCCGGGCAGGCCGAGCTGCCAGCGGCTGTCGTGGGGCACGTTGCGCGAGTCGTAGCAGCGGTCGGCGTCGGCGAGCCGGGAGGGCAGCGCCGCCGCGGTCGCTCCCCGATGGCGTTGGCACCAGTACTCCATGAACCAGGCGACATGACCGAGCTCCCACAGCGGCGGATTGATGATGTCGAGGCAGGGTACATGCCGCGGGTCAGGTGGGGTGTCAGCGGGCCAGGCTGCCCAGTCGTCGAGCAGGCTGATCGTATAATCGCGCGCATCCTGCAAGGCATCGGCAAGAAGCTTCTTGTCGGCAGTTCTGAGGTCCGGCATGTCCATTGAGTCTCCTCTCTCCGTTGCCATTATCAGCCCGGCGCTGGCCAGTGCCAATAACGGCAACTGGCATACGGCGCGGCGCTGGGCGCATTGCCTGGCGCCCCTGGCGCAGGTGCGCATCGAGCAGGAGTGGCGTGGCGCCAGCGCCGACTTTCTGATTGCCCTGCATGCCCGCCGCTCGGCGCCGTCGATCGCCGCCTTCGCCGAACGACATCCGGATCGTCCGCTGGTGGTGGTGCTGACCGGCACCGATCTTTATCGCGACATTGCCACGGATGCCGCGGCGCAGCGATCGCTGGCGCTGGCCAGCCGGCTTGTGGTGCTGCAGGCGGAAGGAGTGCGAGCCTTGCCGCGCGATTATGCGGCGAAGACGGCGGTGATCTACCAGTCCGCGCGCTCCCTGCGGTCGGGCCGGCGCAGCCTGCGTCATTTCGACCTGGCGCTGATCGGCCACATGCGCCCGGAGAAGGATCCGCTGACGGCATTGCGCGCACTGCGCCTGCTGCCGGCCGACCTGCCGGTGCGCTTGTTTCATATCGGCGGCGAGCTGGATCCGGCGCTGGCGGCCAAGGTGCGCGCCATGGGTGCTGCCGAACCGCGCTATCGCTGGCTGGGTGCGTTGTCGCAAGCGGCGACGCGCCAGCGCCTCAAGCGTTGCCACCTGCTGCTGCTGCCCTCGCTCATGGAAGGGGGCGCCAATGTGCTGATCGAGGCCGTCACCAGCGGCGTGCCGGTGCTGGGCAGCGACATTCCGGGCAACCGGGGCATGCTCGGTGCGGATTACCCCGGCTGGTTTCCGGTGGGCGATGCTGAACGCCTGGGGGCACTGATTTTCCGTGCCATGAACGATCCCGGTTACTACGCCCGTTTGTTCCGAGGCTGCGCAGAGCGGGTATCCTTGTTCTCTCCCGCGCAGGAATGCGCTGGTGTTTGCGGTCTTCTCGAAAACGAAGTTTCAGTGGAGGCTAACGTCGGCCTTATCGACGTTAAGCGCAGTGGCCGTAACTAAATGACAAGGTTATAATGACGATGAACTCCCTCAACACTCCCGCAGCTTCGGTCCGCTTGACCTCGTTCAGTCATGGTGGCGGCTGCGGCTGCAAGGTGGCCCCCGGCCTGCTCACCGAAATCCTGCGCGGCATGCGCAACTTTCCGGTGCCCAGGGAACTGCTGGTCGGCATCGAAACCGCCGACGACGCCGCGGTGTACCGCCTCAACGACGAGCAGGCGCTGATCGCCACGACGGATTTCTTCATGCCCATCGTCGACGATCCCTACGATTTCGGCCGTATAGCCGCGACCAATGCGATCAGCGATGTGTATGCCATGGGCGGCACGCCGATCATGGCACTGGCCCTGGTCGGCATGCCCATCGACAAACTGCCGCTGGAAGTGATCGGCAAAATCCTCGAAGGCGGCGAAAGCGTTTGTGCAGCGGCCGGCATTCCTATCGCCGGCGGCCACACCATCGATTCCGTGGAGCCGATCTACGGCCTGGTGGTGATGGGCCTGGTGCATCCGGACAAGGTCAAGACCAATGCCGGGGCCC
>CAZYTN010000082.1:0-8955 GCA_964650115.1 uncultured Sulfuritalea sp. | reverse complement strand
GCCGATGATATTGCACTTCACCGTGTGAGAAAGTAGGTCAACGCCAGACTCCCCCATAAAACCCTCCTCCGGATTGCCGGAGGAGGGTTTTTGCTTTTGGGCGCCGGTGTGACATGGCCTGCTCCTCACCTGCACAGCTGGAACCTGGGCTCGGACACCTCGATGCTGCACGGGCCTGCTAAAATACCCCGATGAAAACAAGCTTTCTGGAATTCGAACAGCCGATCGCTGAACTTGAAGCGAAGATCGAGCAGTTGCGTTTTGTACAAGACGATTCGGCGGTCGACATATCGGAGGAAATCTCCCGTCTGGACGCGAAAAACCAGAGCCTGACCAGGGAGATTTACGCCAAACTCACTCCGTGGCAATGTGCCCTGGTCGCACGGCACCCGCAGCGGCCCTATACCCTGGATTATCTGGATCTCGTGTTCACCGACTTCGTGGAACTTCACGGCGACCGCAATTATGCCGACGACCACGCCATTGTCGGCGGTTTGGCGCGCTTCAACGGCCAATCCTGCATGGTGATTGGCCACCAGAAGGGCCGTGATACTAAGGAGAAGATCCATCGCAATTTCGGCATGCCCCGTCCCGAAGGCTACAGAAAAGCGCTGCGGCTGATGCGACTGGCGGAAAAATTCGGCCTGCCGGTGTTTACCTTCGTCGATACTCCCGGCGCCTATCCTGGTATTGATGCTGAAGAACGCGGGCAGTCCGAGGCGATTGGTCGCAACCTTGCTGTCATGACCGAATTGCAGGTGCCGCTGATCGCTACCATCATTGGCGAGGGAGGATCGGGCGGAGCCTTGGCGATTGCAGTGGCCGATGTCGTTACTATGCTTCAGTACTCGACTTATTCCGTCATTTCACCGGAAGGTTGCGCCTCCATCCTTTGGAAAAGCGCGGAGCGGGCAGGCGACGCGGCCGAGACGATGGGGATCACGGCACCGCGGCTCAAGTCGCTGGGTTTGATCGATCGCATCGTCAATGAACCGGTAGGAGGGGCTCATCGTGATCACCGTGCCATGGCACAAAGTGTCAAGAAGGCCCTGCAGGAAGCACTCAAGCAACTCGCGGGTCTTTCGTCCAGTGAACTCATCGAGCGGCGCTTCGAACGTCTGATGAGTTATGGCCGATTCAAGGAACAAGCCATCCACTGAGGCTGTCGGGCAGGCGGTAGCCGCCTGCCTTTCCCGCCATGTGAGGCCAGGTGAGTCTGTCGCCGTGGGTTTTTCCGGGGGGCTGGATTCCACGGTATTGCTGCACGCGACAAATCGTCTGGTCAGTGACGCAGGCCTGGGGCTTTCGGCGCTTCATGTTCATCACGGACTTAGCCGTAACGCTGACGCCTGGGCCGATTTCTGCGGCAAATTCTGCGGGATCCTTGGCATCCCGATCAACGTCCTTCGGGTCGACGTCCCCACACGGTGCGGCGAAGGACTGGAAGCTGCGGCGCGCAGGATGCGCCACAAGGCCTTGTCTGACCAGCCTGCCGACTGGGTGCTCCTCGCACACCATGCGGACGATCAGGCGGAAACCGTTTTACATAATCTGCTGCGTGGTACCGGAGTGCGCGGTGCGGCCGCAATGCCGGAGTCACGTGGACGCGTCCTGCGGCCGCTGCTCGGACTTGGACGCGCCGTCCTGCTTGAGTATGCGAGAACCCATCATCTGACGTGGATCGAGGACGAAAGCAATGCCGATCTTCGTTACACGAGGAACTTCCTGCGGCGCGAGATCATGCCGGCCATTACGTTCCGCTTTCCCCGGGTCAGCGAGCAACTTGCGGCTGCGGCGGCACACTTCAGCGAGGCGGACTCATTGCTTGACGATCTCGCGACATTGGACCTTGGCGCTTGCCGGCCTGAATTTCCCATTTCCTTGGCGCTATTTCGCCAGTTGTCCGATGCACGTGCCAGGAATTTGCTGCGTGCCATGTTGGGATGGCACAAGGTGCAGCCACCCGATGAGCGACGCCTGAAGGAGTTCGTGCGGCAGTTGCGGACCGCGGGCCATGATCGACATCCGCGCCTTGATCTTTCCCGCTATTCGCTGTGGTGCGAGGGCGGCAGCCTGCACTTCAAAGTCCCGGATTAGTTTTCCGAGTCCGGTTTGTTTCGGAGCAGGCCGAGTACTTGCGACAACTCGACGGCAGAGCGAACTTGCATCTTCTCGAATATGTGGGAGCGATGGACTTCGACGGTGCGCATGGCAATACCGAGTTCATCGGCGATGACCTTGTTCAGCTTGCCGGCCAGGATCCGATGCATGACTTCCTGCTCACGCGGCGTGAGTTGTTCCAGCCTTTGCTGTACCAGGAGAATCGAAGCCTCCCTGGCGCAACGCTTCAGATCATGCTCCAACGCGGCAAGCACTTTGTCGACCAGCGCATTGTCGTCGTAGGGCTTTTCAATGAAATCGAAGGCGCCGTCCTTCAATGCCTGAACCGCCATCGGCACGTCCCCGTGTCCGGTGAGAAAAATCACCGGCAAACGACAATTCAGTGCGCGCAGCCGGTCGAACAACTCAATGCCGCTCATTCCCGGCATGCGCACATCCAGCAGCAAGCACCCGCAGAGCTTACGACTGGCGAACGACAGAAAATCCTCCGCGGATCCCCAGCCCTGCGATTGAACGCCGCGCGATTTCAGCAGCCATTGCAGCGCGTCGCGTACCGCGGGGTCATCGTCGACAATGTGCGTGGCGGGGCCGCTCATTGCGGCGCCAGGGGTAGCAGAACGCGGAATACGGTTCCTCCTTCCGGGTTGGCCTCGAATGAGAGGCGACCGCGGTGATTTTCCACCACTGAACGGCAGATTGCCAACCCCATGCCCATACCTTCGGGCTTGGTGGTGAACAGCGGGTCAAACAGTTGCCCGGCAACGTCGGTATCAATTCCACAGCCGCGATCGGCGATCGTCAGGCTGGCATAGCCTTCTGCACAGGCGAGTGTAATGCGCAACTGTCGTTGCTCGGGCGCCGTATCGCGCATGGATTCGATTGCATTGCGCAGCAGGTTGAAGAGCGCCTGCTCGAGCAGCACCGGATCGCCATCGACCTCGGCACGCGGCGAAAGCTCCAGCGAGACACGGATGCCCTTCTGGCGGATCTCGCTGTCCATCAGTGTCAGGGCGGCATCTACATGCTCGGCAAGTTGCACTCTCTCGAAGCGGTTTTCGCCCGGGCGAGCGAGACTGTAGATGCGGCGGATGACTTGTCCTGCGCGGTGCGCCTGCTCCACCGCCTTGTCCAGTGCGGGTAGCACCTCGGTCGCCGGCGACTCGTGGCGCAGCAGGTTGGCCGCCCCGGTGCAATAGCTCGAAATCGCCGCCAGCGGCTGGTTCAGTTCGTGTGCGATGCTTGATGCCATTTCCCCCATGGCGACCAGGCGTGCCGTGGATTGCAGCCGGTCCTGCTGCTGGCGCGCTTGCTCATCGGCATGTTTTCGCTCGGTGATATCGACCATCGAGCCCATCCAGCCCGAGTGCCGTCCGTGGGCATCGATCAGCTGCGCCTCATGGATCAGTACGTCGATGACTTCTCCGTTGCGGCGCTTGAACTTCAGTTCGAATCCCTCTTCCGGCCCTTCCCCGGCGAGGACCTGATCATGAATGGCGCGGGTTTCATCAAGATAGTCGTCAGCCCAGTAGGGCATCGGCGGACGGTGGCCGATCAGTTCTGCAGCGGACCAGCCGACCATGCGGCAGAAGGCCGGATTGACATAAATGATTTCCCCGTCGAGGTTGCGCGCCCGCATTCCGGTATCGAGTGAATCTTCCATGGCTTTGCGGAAAGCGTGTTCCCGCTGCAACTGCTCTTCCACCGCTTGCCGCCGTTGCACGTGGCGGCGCAGGATCCAGAGGCTCCACAACACGATCAGCGCCAGGATGACAAGACTGGCCGAGAGCAGCACGCTGGCCAGGGGCCGTGGTGCGTGGTAGGGCACCGCGTGAATGGTCAGCCCCCATCCGGGAGGATCGAAGGCGACCTGATAGCCTTCTTCGGTCACCGCCGATTCAATCTTGGAGCGCGTTCCGAGTACCTTGCCGGAGTCACCGATGATGCTGATGCGATATCGCTCGGCCAGCCACCAGGGTACGCTGTCGCCAAGGATCTCGTGAATCCGGTAGACGCCCACCGCGACGCCGACGACGCGTCCCTCGCGCGAAACCGGGACGTGAACCTCGAACTGCCAGTCATTGGTGAAAAACGGATATGCCGAACCATAGACCGGCTTGCCCAAGGAGCGGGCCAGACGAAAGCTTTGCCGCGACGGCGAAACTTCCATGATTTCGCCGGTCACGCTGGGATCCATCGTGGCCGGATGAGCCCGCAGGATCTGTCCCTCGGCGTCGAGCCAGATCAACTGCCGCAGGCCGCTTTCGAAGCCGAGCAGGGTGCGGGCAAAGGATTCGAAGGTCTTTGCGCTGGCGGTGTGTGCTAGGTCAATGCGCCCGAGCAGTTCCTCGTTGCGCGCCAGGTGGAAACGAAGATTCTGTTCGAGCCACAGTATGTCGCTGGTCAGCGTCGCGCGCTTTTCCTCCTTGTCGGCCTGGTCGGACATCCAGAGCAGGAGCCCGACGCCGCCGACAAACAACACAAACGCCAGTCGCGGCAAGACCCACAGCCAGCGCCAACGGCTGGTGCGCTCCGGCGAGGAAGTGGGCGGGTCAGGGTTCACGCCGCGATATTAGCGCGGTCCGCGGCAGCGGATGCCGTGTTTGCGGAAATCCACAATAGCCAGGGACGCCGGGGGCGCGGAAAATTTGCCACACCGCAGCTTGCGGAATGGTAATCTTTTGCGCACTACATACCAGGAGGAAGAGGAAATGAAGATTCGCACAGTGTTTGTTGGCCTCGTCGCCGCAACGTTCTCGATGATCGCGATGGCGCAAGCCCCGATCGTGATCAAATTCAGCCACGTCGTTGCGGCCGACACGCCGAAGGGCAAGGGTTCCGAGTTCTTTGCCAAAAAAGCGGCGGAACTGACCAAGGGCAAGGTCAAGGTCGAGGTATATGCCAACTCGACGCTATACAAGGACAAGGAAGAAATGGAAGCGCTGCAACTTGGTGCGGTACAGATGCTGGCTCCATCCTTGGCCAAGTTCGGTCCCCTTGGTGTCAAGGAGTTTGAGCTGTTCGATTTGCCCTACCTGTTCGATGACTACAACGATCTTCATGCCGTGACGACAGGTCCTGTGGGCAAGTCCCTGATGAAAAAGCTTGAAGGCAAGGGCTTGGTTGGCCTGGCGTTTTGGGACAACGGATTCAAGATAATGAGCGCGAACAAGCCGATCAGGGTCCCGGATGACTACAAGGGCCTGAAGATGCGCATCCAGTCGTCCAACGTGCTCGACGCACAGATGCGGGCCGTAGGTGCGATTCCGCAGAAGATGGCCTTCTCCGAGGTGTATCAGGCGCTGCAGACCGGCGTGGTCGATGGCACCGAAAACCCGCCATCGAACCTCTACACGCAGAAAATGCATGAAGTGCAGAAGTACGTCGCGATGACCAATCATGGTTACCTCGGTTATGCCGTGATCACCAACAAGAAGTTCTGGGACGGTCTGCCGGCGGATGTGCGCAGCGCCCTTGAAACGGCAATGGCGGAAGCAACCAAATACGCCAACTCGATCGCGCAGGAAGATAATGACAAGGCAATGGCCGAAGTTCGCAAGTCGGGCAAGAGCGAGATCCTGACGCCGACCGCGGAGCAGAAAGTGGCGATGAAGAAGGCCATGGTCAAGGTGCATCAGCAGATGGCCGACCGCATCGGCAAGGAGAACATCGACGCGGTGTATAAGACCACCGGCTTCGATCCTTCCAAGCTCTGATTGAACCGGTTCACTGTGGGGGCTGCGGCCCCCACAGTTTTTATGGGGCAAACGCCATGAAATATCTTGATCACATGGAGGAATGGATAATTACCTTCCTCATCGGCGCGGCGACACTGGTCATTTTCGTCGCGGTCATGCATCGCTATGCGGCAGGCATGCCGATTCCGGGAGTCCAGGATTGGCTGATCACGCTGGACCTTAGCTGGGCGCAGGAACTGTGCATCATCATGTTCGTCTGGATGGCCAAGTTCGGCGCCGCCTATGGCGTGAGAACCGGCATCCACGTCGGCGTCGATGTGCTGATCAACAGCCTGTCGGGCCGTACGCGCGCCAAGTTCATCGTTTTCGGCATGCTCTCCGGTGCGCTGTTCACCGGCATCATCGCGGCCCTGGGCGGGCACTTCGTCTGGGAGAACGGCGCCCACTATGCCATCTTCAACGCGCTGGGCATTGCCGGCAAGGATTTGTATGAAGGGCCGACCACGCCCGACCTGGAATGGCCGACCTGGATCGTCTATTCGGCGATCCCACTCGGGTCTTCTCTGATGTGTTTCCGCTTCCTCCAGGTTACAGTCAGCTTCATCAAGACCGGCGAGTTGCCGCACCACGATCACGGTCACGTCGACGGCATCGAGGAAGACGCGGTGCCGGTGGATGTGAACCCCTACAACATGGACGACGACTTGCACCCCCACGACCTCAAGTACGGCAAGCGCCATCCGGAAACAAAAGTCGGCGCTGGCGACACGGCGACCGGCGACAAGGGAGACGCGAAATGAGCGCCCTGATCATCTTTGCCCTGCTCACCTTCCTGATGCTGTCGGGCATGCCGGTATCCATTTCGCTCGGCCTGACGGTGCTGACCTTCCTCTTCGCCTTCACAGCCACGCCGCTCGAAGCGGTGGCGCTCAAGCTTTTCACCGGCATCGAGAAGTTCGAGATCATGGCGATTCCGTTCTTCATCCTTGCCGGCAATTTCCTCACCCATGGCGGCGTGGCGAAGCGCATGATCTTCTTCGCCACCTCGATGGTCGGCCATCTCCGCGGCGGTCTGGGGCTCAGCGCGGTGTTCGCCTGCGCCCTGTTCGCCGCGGTGTCGGGTTCTTCGCCGGCCACCGTGGTGGCGATCGGCTCGATCCTGTTGCCGGCCATGGTCAGGGCCGGATACCCGAAGAAGTTCGGGGTCGGCGTCATTGCCTCGTCCGGCGGTCTCGGCATCCTGATCCCGCCCTCGATCGTCATGGTTATGTATGCGGTATCGACCAACAGTTCGATCGGCGCGCTGTTCATGGCAGGCGTGATTCCCGGCCTGCTGCTGGCGCTGATGTTGGGACTGTGCACCTGGTGGGTGGCGCACAAGGGCAACTACCCGCGCGAACAGCCGATGTCCTGGGGCCAGCGCTGGGAGGCCTTCCGCAAGGCGATCTGGGGTCTGCTGCTGATCGTGGTGGTGATGGGCGGCATCTACAGCGGCCTGTTCACGCCGACCGAGGCGGCGGCGATGAGCGCGATGTATGCCTTCTTCATCGCGGTGTTCGTCTACAAGGACATCGGCTTCAAGGATGTGCCGAAGGTGTTGCTCAACTCGGCGAACATGAGCGCGATGCTGCTCTACATCATCACCAACGCCGTGCTGTTCTCCTTCATCCTGACCAACGAGCAGATTCCGCAGGCCGTCGCCGAGTGGATACAGGGGTCCGGCATGGGTGTGATCGGCTTCCTCATCGCGGTGAACATCCTGCTGCTGGTCATGGGCAGTTTCATGGAGCCTTCGTCGATCATCCTTATCACGGCGCCGATCCTGTTTCCGATCGCCATGAAGCTGGGCATCGATCCCGTCCATTTCGGCGTGATGATCACGGTAAACATGGAAATCGGCATGATCACGCCACCTGTCGGTTTGAACCTCTACGTGGCCAGCGGCATCGCCAAGATGGGCCTCACCGACTGCTCCAAGGCGGTCTGGCCCTGGCTGCTGACCATGCTGATATTCCTCATGATCATCACCTACGTGCCGACGGTTTCGACCTGGCTGCCCAAGACCCTGGGCATGATGTAGCGCCGCCTTGACGCGGTGACAAAGGCCCGGTGATGCCGGGCTTTTGTTTTTTGTTGTGGCATAACGCCTGCTTTCGCAGGCATTAGCCTGGACTGAAACTCGGCTTCGCTTCGTTTTGTGGGGCCAGACCGGGTGCCGGCCGGATTCAGGGGAAGAAACTGAGCTAAAATATCAAGTTAGCTATTTATGTCCGCAGCACCTCGTTGCCGACGGTATCCCATGGTGGGATGTCTGATTAAAACTTGAAATTCAACCTGTCCTGGAGAAAGTAATGGCTGTCGAACGTACCCTGTCGATCATCAAACCCGATGCAGTTGCAAAGAACGTGATCGGCAAGATTTATTCCCGCTTCGAGACCAATGGTCTGAAGATCGTGGCCTCGCGCATGGTTCACCTTTCGCGCCAGGAGGCCGAAGGTTTCTATGCGGTGCACAAGGAACGTCCCTTCTTCAAGGACCTCGTCGAATTCATGATTTCCGGCCCGGTCATGGTCCAGGTGTTGCAGGGTGAAGGTGCTGTCGCCAAGAACCGCGACCTGATGGGCGCCACCGATCCGAAAAAGGCCGAGGCGGGCACCATCCGCGCCGATTTCGCCGACAGCATCGACGCCAACGCCGTGCATGGCTCCGATGCGGCGGAAACGGCTGCGGTCGAAATCGCCTATTTCTTTCCGGCGCTGAACGTCTACCCCCGCTAGGTTGGAATGACCGTCAACCTCCTCGATTTCGATGCAGAAGGCCTGACCGCCTGGTTCGCGCAGCAGGGCGAAAAGCCCTTCCGCGCGCGCCAGGTGCTGCGCTGGATCCATCAACGCGGGGAGAGTGACTTCAACGCCATGACCGACGTCGCCAAGTCATTGCGCGAGAAACTGGCCGCAACGGCCACCGTGTCGCCGGCGCCGACTATCAGCGACAAACTCTCGGACGACGGCACGCGAAAGTTCCTGTTCGATGTCGGCAACCGTAATGCGGTGGAAACCGTATTCATCCCCGAGGACGATCGCGGCACGCTGTGCATTTCGTCGCAGGCCGGCTGCGCCCTCGAGTGCGCGTTTTGCTC
>CAZYTN010000081.1:0-8963 GCA_964650115.1 uncultured Sulfuritalea sp. | reverse complement strand
CTGCTCGACGTGATGATGCCGAAGAAGTCCGGTTTCGAAGTTTGCGAGTCGCTGCGCGCCGATCCCGCGCTGACCGGCGTGAAGATCATCATGCTCACCGCCAAGGGTCGCGAGACCGAAGTCACCAAGGGCCTCGCGCTGGGCGCCAATTCCTACATCACCAAGCCGTTTTCGACCAAGGACCTCATCGTCCAGATCAAATCGCTGCTGGCATGACATGAAGGCGAAGTTTCGTTTCATCCTCGCCGCCGGCGTGCTGGGCCTGCTGATGACCGGCCCCTTCGCGCTGACCGCGTTGCTGCTGTTCGCCGATGCCAGGGACGCGGAACGCGCCGCTTTTGCCGAATTCATCCTGCCGCGCCTGCCGCTGGGCGGCTTGCTGACCCTGATGGGATTCGTCGCTGGCGTAATTCTGCTGCGCGGCCTGTTCCAGCATTATGTCCATGGGTTACTTCGCATGGCCGAGACCCTGCGCCTGATGCTCGGCGCCAATCGCAATTTCCGCGTGGCGCCCGAGGGGCCGCCCGAAGTACGCGAGCTGGCGCGTGCCGCCAATGACCTGGCGCAGCAGCGGGACGAGTTGCTGAACGATGTCGAAACGCAGATCCGGCAGGCCAAGGCGACCGTGGAGGAGGAAAAGAACCGTCTCGCCGCCCTGATGTCGGAACTCGCGCTGGGCGTCGTGGTGTGCAATCTCGACGGCCGGATCCTGCTCTACAACAGCCGTGCCCGGCTGCAGTTCAAGGCCCTGGCGCAGGGTCCGACCTCGATGAGCGGTGGCGCGCTGATCGGTCTCGGGCGTTCGATCTTCTCCATCCTCGAACGCGGACAGATCACGCATTCGCTGGAAAACATCCAGCAGCGTCTGCGCCGTGGCAGCGCCGAGCCGACCGCGAACTTCATCACCAGCACGCGCAGCGGGCAGTTGCTTAGGGCGCAGATGGCTCCTGTGCTGCGCACAGGAGCCACTGGCCCAGCAACTGCCATTCTGGCAAAAAGTGACGACAATCCCCCCGGCCCCCTTTCCGGGAAAGGGGGTGACGATGTCAGTGGGCAGGCGCTGCCTGCCCAGGAGAAAATCCTGGACAACCCCCTCGGCGCCGAGCAGCAAGTCACCGGCTACGTCCTCACCATAGAAAACATCACGCGCAATTTCGAGCGCGAGGCGGAGCGCGACCAGGCCTTGCAGTCCCTGACCGATGGCAATCGCGCCGCGCTGGGCAACATCCGTGCCGCGGTGGAGACCCTGATCGGTTCGCCCGAGATGGAGGCCGACTACCGCGAGCGCTTCACGCGCGTCATCGCCGACGAGGCCGCGGCGATGAGCAGCAAGCTCGAAACCACCATGAGCCGCTTTGCCGATGCGCTGAAAACCCGCTGGCCGCTGGAAGACGTGCTGGCGGTCGACATCCTCGCCGCGGCGGCGCGGCGCATCGAGGACCGGCTGCAGTTGCCGATCAAGCACGAAGAGCAGGACGTCAGCCTGTGGATGAGGGTCGACAGCTTCGCCCTGATCCAGGCCATCACCTTTCTCGCCGCGCGCCTGCAGGACCACTATGCGATACGCGAATTGCGCCTGCGGCTCGCGACGGAAGGCAGCATGGTGTTCGTCGACCTGATCTGGTCGGGCACGCCGGCGTCGTCCGAGACGCTCTATACCTGGGAACTGGAGCCGATGAATGTCGGCGTCGAGGTCAGCCCCTTGACGCTGCGCGATGTCATCGACCGGCATGGCGCCGAGATCTGGTACCAGCGCGACAAGGCGGCGCACAACGCCTTCTTCCGCATCGTGCTGCCGGCGGCGGCGACACCCGATGCGCCGGTGGTCGACCAGGCACAGCACCTGCACAGCGACAGCCGCCCCGAGTACTACGATTTCGACCTGTTCGCCGCGCGCGACGCCGAGGGTTCCGGCATCGACCCCGAGCGCAAGCTGACCGAGCTGGCGTATTCGGTGTTCGATACCGAGACCACCGGGCTGCTGCCGTCCGAGGGCGACGAAATCATCCAGATGGGCGCCGTGCGCATCGTGAACAACCGCCTGCTGCGCCAGGAAATTTTCGACCAGCTGGTCGATCCGGTGATTCCGCTGAAGCCCGAAGGTATCCTGATCCACGGCATCACCGAGGCCATGGTCAACGGTCAGCCGCGGCTCGACGTGGTGCTGCCAGCCTTCCACGAGTTCTGCGCGGAGACCGTGCTGGTGGCGCACAACGCGGCTTTCGACATGCGCTTCTTCCAGTTGAAGGAAGACAGCCTCGGCGTGAGCTTCACCCAGCCCGTGCTCGACACGCTGCTGCTGTCGGCGGTGATCCATCCCAGCCAGGAATCGCATAGCCTGGAGAGCATCGCCGAGCGCCTCGGCATCAACGTCATCGGCCGCCATACGGCGCTGGGCGATGCCTATGTCACCGGCGAAGTCTTCCTCAAGATGATTCCGCTGCTGGCCGACATGGGCATCGTCACCTTGCGCCAGGCGTTGGACGCGGCACAAAAAACCTATTTTGCCCGCATCAAGTATTGAGCATGACCGACAGCGAAATCCTTCCTTGCTCAGGTGCCATCACTGGCTGCGTCGCCCGCATCGTCGCTGCGTCCGATGTCGCGGCGCTGGCGTCTTGCGCCGCCGCGGCGCGTCAGGTGGCGACGGACCTGCACCGCGAGGAGGCCGGCGCGGCGCTGGTGACCGCTGTCCTCTCCCGCCTCAACGATGCGATCATGGTGCGCGCGCTGGCCTTGCTGCAGCAGCGCTTTCGCCTGCCGCCGGCGCGCTGGTGCTGGCTCGGCCTCGGTTCGGAGGGGCGCCTGGAGCAGACTTTGGCGACCGATCAGGACAACGGACTGGTGTTTTCCGCCAGCGACGACGGCGAGGCGCAGCAGTTGCGCGAGCTGTTCCTGCCCTTCGCCCGCGCGGCGAACCAGGCGCTGGCCGAATGCGGATTTCCGCTCTGCGACGGCGGTGTCATGGCCGGCAATCCGCGCTGGTGCCTGTCGCAGTCCGAGTGGCTGGAAAGTTTTTCCGCCTGGGTGCGCACGCCCGAACCGGAGGCCCTGCTCAATGCCGCGATCTTTTTCGATTTCCGGCCGCTGGCCGGCGCCGGCGAACTGGCCGCCGAGCTGCGCCGGGCCTTGTCCGAGCTGACGCGCGGCAACGAGATCTTTCTGCGCATGATGACGGTCAACGCACTGGCGGCGTCGCCGCCGCTGGGACGGCTGCGCGATTTCGTCACGGCGGCCGACAGCGGCGGCATGATCGACCTGAAGAAGTTCGGCTCGCGCATATTCGTCGATGCCGCACGCATACTGGCGCTCGGTGTCGGTGCCGCCGAAACTTCCACCACGGCGCGCCTGCAGCGCATCGCGGCAGAGGGGATAATGACGGCCGCCGACGCCGAGGCGGCGGTGCATGCCTTTCATGCCCTGCAAGGCATTCGCCTCGCGGCACAGGCCGCTGCGGTCGGCGCCGGCGCGGCGGGCAACCAGTTCGACCCGCAACGCCTGAATGAGTTCGACCGCCGCGTTCTGCTCGAGGCCCTGCGCCAGGCGCGCGCGCTGCAGCAAAGACTGAAAACCCGATTCCATATTGAGACATGACATCAAGGACACACATGGCTTCTGAATCCCGCGAAGCACTCCTCGCTTTTTTGCGCCGGCATGCGCCGTTCAAGGACATGGGGGCCTTCGCCCTCGAGGCCCTGGCTGCCAGCCTGACGCCGCTCGATGTAAGCGACGGCGGCTTCATCCTGACGCCGGGGGATGTGCCGCCCGACTTGTTCATCATCGAGTCGGGCAGGGTGCAGGCGCGGCTGGCCGGCGACGTCAGCCTCACCGATCAGCCGTTGTATGAACTGGTGCCGGGGCAGGGTTTCCCGCTCGCCGCGGTGGCGGCCAAGCGGCCCGCGATCAACGTCTATAGCGCGGTGGGCGAGGCGCGCATCTGGCGTCTCGCCAGCGCCGACTTTTCCCGGCTGCTGCTCTCCAGTTGCGAGTTCAATCGCTTCGTCCTCGACCACGTCGCCGCCCTGCTCGACGAGGCGCGGCGCCAGCTCGAACTCCAGTTCGGCCAGCGCAACGCCGACCAGCAGTCGCTGAATTCGCAGCTGTCCAGCTTCCTGCGGCAGACCGTGGTTCGCGTCGGCGCGCTGACGCCGATTCGGCAGACGCTGGACATCATGGCGCAGTCCAAGGTTGGCTCCGTCGTCGTCGTCGACCATGAAGACAGGCCACTGGGCATCTTCACCCAGTCCGACGTGCTGCGCCGCGTCGTCGCCACCGATTATCCGGTCGCGGCGCCGATCGAGGAGGTGATGACCGGCCCGGCGACGACCATCCCGGCGCATGCCACCGCCTATGACGCCATGCTGGCCATGGCCACCCACGGCATCCGCCACCTGGTCATCGTCGATGGCGAGGACCGCATCGCCGGCGTGGTGTCGGAGCGCGACCTGTTCGCCATGCAGCGCATCGGCCTGCGCAACGTGCGCAAGGTCATCGCGGCAGCCAACACCATCGAGGAACTGGCCCATGCCGCGGCCGACGTGCGCCGCCTGTGCCTCAACATGCTGAGCCAGGGCGTCAGCGCGGAAAAACTGACCCAGTTCATTTCCGGCCTGAACGACAGCCTGACGCGCCGCGTGATCGAGATCAGCCTGGCGCAGCACGACTTGTTCGGCCTCGACTGGGCCTGGCTGGCGTTCGGCTCGGAAGGACGCGACGAACAGACCTTCAGTACCGACCAGGACAATGGAATCATCTTCGTCTGTCCCGATTTTGCCGACCGCGATGCGCTGCAATTGCGCTTCCTCGATTTCGCGCGCGATGTCAATGAAGGCCTGGCGCGCTGCGGTTTCCCGCTGTGCAAGGGCAATATCATGGCCAGCAACCCGCTCTGGTGCCTGACGCAGGACGAGTGGCAGGGCTGCTTCACGCAGTGGATCCGGGCGCCGGAGCCGGAAGCCCTGCTCAATGCCACGATCTTCTTCGATTTCCGTACCCTGTATGGCAATGACGCACTGGCCAAGTCCCTGCGCAAATGGCTGCTGAACATGACCGCCAATGCCAAGGTGTTCCTGCGCTTCATGGCGGAAAATGCCGTCAAGGCGGCACCGCCGCTGGGCATGATCCGCGACTTCGTCTTCGACGGCAATGCCGATTTTCCGCACACCCTCGATCTCAAGGCCTTCGGCGCGCGGCCGTTTGTCGACGCGGCGCGCATCGTCGCGCTGGCCCATCGCATCCCGCACAGCAGCACCGTCGAGCGCCTGCGCGGCGCGGCGACGCAGGGCAAGCTCGGCGGCGACGACATCAATGCGGTGATCGACGGCTTCTTCTTCATCCAGCAATTGCGCCTGCGCAACCAGCGTGCCGGCACCCCGCCGGGCGCCGAGAATCGCGTCGATCCGGACAAGCTCAATGAGCTGGACCGGCAGGTGCTGAAAGAGGCCTTCAAGCAGGCGAAGCGGCTGCAGTCGCGGCTGCAGCTCGAATACAGGCTCTGAATGAGCGCAGTCGCGGTTCCCCTGCGCACCCCGCTGTTCCGCGGCGAGCGGCGCCTGCGCGTCGCCCTGGCCGGGCTGCCCGGCGGCGGCAAGACGACGCTGTTCGAGGCCGTGTCGAGCACCGCGCCGCAGCGCGGCGAGCTGGCCGGCACGCATCGCGTCTATCGCGAATGCACGGTGCAGATCGGCTTCGACGAGGCCAGCGTGGTCGATCTGCCGAGCATCCATACCTTTCATCATCTGGCCGGCGACGACCTCACGGCGCTGAAGTACCTGCTCTGGGGCGACGAGCGTCCCGCCGTTTCGGCGCACGAACAATGCGGCCCGCCGGCGCCGCTGGCGCCGCCCGACCTGATCATCCAGGTCGTCGACGCCAGCAACCTGCAAAGCCACCTCGAATTGACGCTGGAACTGAGCCAGCTCGGCCGTCCCATCGTGCTGGCGCTGAACCACATGGACGAGGCGGCGAAGAAGGGCCTCTACATCAATGCCGCGGCCCTGGAGCAACTGCTCGGCATCCCCGTGGTGCCCACCGTGGCGCTGATGGGGCAGGGCCTCGCCGCGCTGTTCGACAGGGCGGCCATGGCCGCACGCGAGGCGGCCTGCCCGCTGCCGCAGCCGCCCAGCCGGCATATCGCGCAGACCCTCGAGCCGCTTTCGGCGGCACTCAACCGGCCGCAGATCCATGCCGCGTTCTGCCTGCCGCATCCCATGCTGCTGCTGCAGTTTGCAGCGGCCGACGGCTTCATCGAGGACGAGCTGGGCCAACATTTTCCCGCTTTGCTGCCTGAGTTGCGCGCCTTGCGCGCGGCGGCCGGGGCGGGCTTGCCGCGACCGCTGGCGGAGGAACTGCATGCCGACCGTCACCATCGTGCCGCCAGCCTGGTCGAGGCCGCGCAGCGCTGGGGTGCGCCGGGCGAGGCGCGGGGCTGGCGCTTCTGGCTCGACGAACTGTTCCTGCATCCGCAATGGGGCCTGATCGGCAGCCTCGCCGTGTTCGCCGCAGTGCTCTTCGTCGTCTTCGAGATCAGCGGCTGGATCGATGCGATGACCACCGTGCGCCTTGTTGCGGTCTTTGCCGACTGGCAGCCGCAAGCCACCGGCGGCGTGGTCGGGCGCGCCGTGGTGGACGGCCTGATCGGCCTCACCGGCATCGTGGTGCCCTACATGATCCCGCTGGTGATATTGCTGGTCAGCCTGGAGCAGGCCGGACTGATGCAGCGGATTGCCTTCGTCGTCGACCGCGGCTTTCACCATATCGGCCTCCATGGCGGCGTCGCCGTGCCCTTCCTGCTCGGACTGGGCTGCAACGTTCCGGCGATTTCGGGGGTGGCCAGGAGCACCCGCGGCCGCGAGCGCGTCATCGCCTCGGTGCTGATCACCTTCGTTCCCTGTTCGGCGCGCTCCGCCATCATCCTCGCGGTCGCCGGCAAGTATCTCGGCGCGGCCGGGGTGTTCGGCATGTTTGCGCTGACCCTGATCCTGATTGCCGTCATGGGTCGCCTGCTGTCGCGTCGCAAGCGCGAACTGGGGCCCGGCCAGGTACAGGAAATTCCCGCTTATGCGCTGCCCACCTGGCGCCCCTTGCTGGCGGAAACCTGGGCGCGCACCAGCGACATCCTGACCATCGTCACGCCGCTGCTGGTGGGCGGCAGCGTGGTGCTGGCGCTGCTCGGCCATGTCGGCGCCGATGTCCTGGTCAACTCCTTGCTCACCCCCGTCACGGTCTGGTGGCTGGGCTTGCCGCCGGCGCTGGGCGTGCCGATCCTGTTCGGCGTGCTGCGCAAGGAACTCTCTCTGCTGATGATCTACCAGGCGCTGGGCACCCAGGAAATCGACCGTCTGCTCGACCCCGTGCAGATGATCACCCTGCTGGTGTTCCTCAGTTTCTACATTCCCTGCATCTCCACTTTCGCCGTCATGCTGCGCACGGTTGGCCGGCGCGATGCATGGTTTTCGGTGGCGCTGTCGGTCGGCGTCGCCCTGCTGCTCGCCGGCGCGGTGCGCCTGGTCTTCGGCGGCCTGCACCTGTCGGGCGGTTGAGACGAGGCAGCGCATTCGAAACGGGTATTTTGCGCCGCGAGGGGGTAGAATTTCCGCTCCCGATGAAAGCGAGACGCCGCCATGCAAGCCTTCGATTTCGACAATGCCCTGACCATGCACCGGGCGTGGAAAATGAAATTTCATCTTGCGCTCGGCAGCGTTCAGGGCAAGGACTACGATACTCAGCCGATCGGCGATGCCGCGCACTGCAGTCTGGGCCAATGGCTGGCGGCCAATGCCGGCGAACTGGCGGGATCCGCGGCGGCCGGGGAACTCCTGCCGGTGCACGAGGAATTCCACCGCCAGTCCAAGGTCATCGCGGACGAAATCAGGTGCGGCAGAATTCTTCTGATGACCGACCCGGCGATCATTGCCTATCTTGCGCTCTCGGAAAAGATCGAGGACCTGCTGCTTCGGCTCAAGGCAGAACTTCAACCGATAGCTTGAACAGGGTTGCAGGCGCCGCTTCGCCGGCCCTTGCCTCTGCTGTTCCCGGCGCTGGTAATTCCAAACCTCAGAAAGGATCTCGATGAATCCCCGTAACGGTTATGACATAGAAGACATGGCGATCGGCATGAGCGCGGAAACCGCCAAGACCATCACCGATGCGGACATCGTCCTCTTCGCCGGCGTGTCGACCGACTTCAATGCGGTGCATATGGACGAAGAGTATGCGCGGACCACGCCGTTCGGCGGCCGCATTGCCCACGGCATGTTGAGCGCCAGCCTGCTTTCGGCGGTGCTCGGCAATCAATTGCCGGGGCCCGGCGTGATTTACCTGGGCCAGTCCTTGCGCTTTCGCTCCCCGGTGCGCATCGGCGACACCGTGCATGCACGGGTCACGGTCAAGGAAGTCATCACCGAAAAGTGCCGCGTTGTGCTCGATACCGTCTGTACCGTGGCTGACAAGGTGGTCATCGACGGCGAGGCGACGGTGCTGGCGACCTCGCGCCGCAAGCGCGAAGCATCCGGGAAATAGTTCCCGGCCGGGTCCATCCGCTGAATTCCCCGTTTCATGATCGACGCCGAGGAGGGCCGGCAGCGCATCGACAAGTGGCTCTGGGCGGCGCGCTTCTTCAAGACGCGAAGCCTCGCCGCTGCCGCGGTCGACGGCGGCCGGGTCAAGTGGAACGGGCAGCAGGTCAAGCCGGCGCGCGAGTTGAAATCCGGCGACGAACTCGACATCGTCGCCGGCGAATTGCGCTGGACGGTCATCGTCCGCGGAGTGAACGCGCAGCGGCGTCCGGCGCCGGAAGCCCGGCTGCTTTATGCAGAAACTACCGAAAGCGCGGCGCGGCGCCTGCAGTTGGAGGAAATCCGCCGCCTGGCGCCGATGCCGGGAGCGAACCTGAAAGGCCGGCCGACGAAGAAGGCAGGGCGATTGATTCGCGGCTTCAATGAATAGGCAGCGGTGCCGGGCTC
>CAZYTN010000080.1:0-9016 GCA_964650115.1 uncultured Sulfuritalea sp. | reverse complement strand
TTTCAACTCAACGGAGCCCATCATGGCCAACATCACTTTTTCCAGCAAGCTGCACAAGGACAAGACCGTCTATGCCGTCGCCGGCAGCCACAAGAAGACCATTCTCGAACTGGCCAAGGAGAACCATATCCCGATCGACTTTTCCTGCGGCGACGGCGAATGCGCCACCTGCCTGGTCAAGGTCAGCAGCATCGACACCGCCAGCCA
This sequence comes from uncultured Sulfuritalea sp., assembly GCA_964650115.1. Taxonomy (GTDB): domain Bacteria; phylum Pseudomonadota; class Gammaproteobacteria; order Burkholderiales; family Rhodocyclaceae; genus Sulfuritalea. Next base: position 8,809 of record CAZYTN010000080.1, on the reverse strand, counting down.
CAACAAGTACGGCCACATGGGCGGCCCGCTCAACGCGCGCGAAGTGGCGGTGCTGAAGGAAGTCGGCAAGATCAGCCAGGCCCAGATCGACCAGATGTACGTCGACGACCTGCCGCCCACCGAATGGCGCCTGGCCTGCCAGTACATCGTGCGCGACGAGGACATCGTGGTCGACTACCCGAGCCGGTGATCGATACGCCGGCGGCCTCGCGCGGCAAAATACTGGCGCGCGCCGAGGCCGCCTACCTCGGCCTGGCGCTGGGCGATGCGCTCGGCGCCACGGTCGAGTTCATGACGCCGCGCGAGATCGCGCATCACCTCGGCGTGCATCGCGAGATCGGCGGCGGCGGCTGGCTCAGGCTCGCGCCCGGCCAGGTCACCGACGACACCGGCATGGCGCTGGCGCTGGGCGCGGCCATCCTCGCCGATGGCGGGCGCGTCGAGCCGCTGGCCTGCGCCAAGGCCTTCGACGCCTGGATGCGCGGCAAGCCGGTCGATATCGGCAACACCGTGCGGCGCAACCTGATCCGCTTTCGCAACACCGGCGAGCCGTCAGCGCCGGCCTCCGCACACGATGCCGGCAACGGCGCCGCGATGCGCGTGCTGCCGGTGGCGCTGGCCACGCTGGGCCGGCCCGAAGCCGAAGTGCGCGCCGCCTGCCGCGCCCAGGCCCATGTCACCCACCACAACGTCGCCTCGGATGCCGCCTGCGAATTCCTCGCCCTGGCGGTGCAGGATTTCCTGCTCGGCAAATCCCTGCGCCATGTGTTCCGCGAGCGCATGCAGCCGCTGGTGCTGGCGCAGCCGGCCTTCGCCTTCCGCGATCGCCCGCGGCGCGAGAACCCGAGCGGCTGGGTGGTAGAGACAATGCAGGCGGTGCTGCAGGCGCTGGTCGATGTCGGCGGCTTCGAGCCCTGCCTGGTCGACGTCGTCAATCGCGGCGGCGACGCCGACACCACCGGTGCCATCGCCGGCATGCTGGCCGGCGCGCTCTACGGCCGCGAAGCCTTGCCCGCGCGCTGGCTCAAGGCGCTCGATGCGCAGGTGCGGGAGTCTTGTTTGGAACAGGCACGGGCGCTGGTCGGCTGCTCGCCGGGCTGACGTGGCGACCGTCTGCCGGCCGCTTCCCCGCCGGCAACGGCTGGTGGTAGGCTGCCGCATACCTTTTCGCTGGATGGCGACCATGAGCAAATACATCGGCATACTTACCGCGGGCGGCGACAGCCCGGGCCTCAACGCCGCCATCCGCGGCGTCGGCAAGGCGCTGCTCGGCCATTACGGCATGCACGTCGTGGGGTTTCGCGACGGCTTTCGCGGCCTGATGGAAAATCGCACGGCAGCGCTCGACGGCGGCCAGCTCTCGGGCATCCTCACCGTCGGCGGCACCATCCTCGGCACCAGCCGCGACAAGCCGCACAAGATGCCGGTCGGCGGCAAGGTCCTGAACATGCTCGACACCATCGCCGGCAACTACCACGGCAACCAGCTCGATTGCCTGGTCTGCCTGGGCGGCGGCGGCACCGTGAAGAATGCCTTGCGCCTCAAGCAGATGGGGCTGAACGTCATCACGCTGCCCAAGACCATAGACAACGACGTGGCCGGGACCGACGTTACCTTCGGCTTCGATACCGCGCTGGGCATTGCCACCGAGGCCATCGACCGGCTGCACAGCACCGCTCACAGCCATCACCGCATCATCGTGGTCGAGATCATGGGCCACCGCGCCGGCTGGCTGGCGCTCGGCGCGGGCATCGCCGGCGGCGCCGACGTGATCCTGATTCCGGAAATTCCCTACGATGCCGACAGCGTGGCCGAAGCCATCCGCGCGCGGGCGCGCGGCGGCAAGCCGTTCTCGATCGTCGCCGTGGCCGAAGGCGCAATCTCGAAACAGGATCTGGCCGCGATCGCCGCCGCCCTGGCCGCGGGCAAGAAATCAGCGAAGTCGAAGGACGGACGCGAGGCCGACGACCAGGAAGCCGACGCCGCGGAACTGCTCTATGCCGATCGCACGCTACGGCTGGCCAAGCGCCTGGAAGCCCTGACCGGCCTCGAAGCCCGCGTCACCATCCTCGGCCACGTGCAGCGCGGCGGCGCGCCGTCCGCCGCCGATCGCCTGCTGGCGACGCGCCTCGGCACGGCATGCGCCGACCTGATCGCCAAGGGCAGGTACGGCGTCATGGTCGCCGCCAAAGGCGAAGGCACGCGCCCGGTGGAACTCGAAGACGTCGCCGGCAAGGTCAAGACCGTACCACTCAATCACCCATGGATAGCCAGCGCGCGCCGGGTGGGAACGAACTTCGGCGACTGAGCGCCTGTGACCGGCGTTGCCGTTGCCATGCAAGATTCGCCGACGGCTGGTGGATGGCGCGACGATACGCGCGGTGCCGGTTCGGCGCCGCCGCATTCAAGCAGCGCCGCAACGTCGCAATCGGCGTGTCGCCAGCGCCGACTTTTGCCTTCAGATCGGCTGCTTCAGGCCAGCCGGACTATCTGGTTCAGTCGCTCGCATACCTGCGCGAGCAGGACATCCGGCAATTTTCCGAGCGGGTGAGGTTTGCCGCCACGCAAACGCCAATCGAAGGACTTGGGCTGGTGGCAAAGCACATAGCTGGTCTGGCCCGTCTTGCGCCCTTTGGCCGGACCGACGGCCACGGCGAAGGGGTTGTCGGCGTTGTAGGCCGCCGTGGTCATCGGCAGCCCGATGACCAGCGAGGTTTTGTCGTTGAAGTTGGCGGGCGAGAGCACCAGGAAAGGATGGACGTCGCGCATCTCGCGGCCGACTTGCGGGTTGCAGTCGATCCAGATGATGTCCTGGCGATCCGGCAGCCAAAGGCGGCGCCTTGCCGCGGTCGAGGGCTTCTTCGCTACCACCGCTCGGCACCGATCCGCTCGCTGACCATGGCTTCGCCGCCGTGCCGTGCCGGATCGAACTGTGCAAGTCGCTGCTCGAGCGTGAGCGCTGTATCAGCAACTGGCGTGATGACTACCTGCCCGTCCTCGACCGAGACGCGAACCCGCTGATCGACGCTAAGATGCGCCGCGCGCGCCACCGCCGCCGGCAAGCGGACACCGAGATTGTTGCCCCACTGCTTGATATCGAGAACGGCCACGGTCACGATCTTCTCCCGAGAATGTTTAGACAACAGTTTAAACGGTGCCCTGCGCCGGGTCAATGCGCCTGATTTCCGGCCAGAGTGGGCTGGTCCGCGCTGTATCCGGTATGCTTGTGGCGACAATTCACACTGGCCCGTTTGGCTGGAACGGTCGCTGACGGCGGTGCGTGGCGGCTGGCGGATCGTCTGGCGAAAGGAGCAAGCGCAATGAAGATCGCAGTGATGGGCGCCGGCGCGGTCGGCTGTTATTACGGTGGCATGCTGGCGCGGGCGGGGCACGCGGTAATCCTGATCGGGCGGCCGCAGCACGTGGCGGCGGTGCGGCGCGACGGCCTGCTGATGGATACGCAGTCCTTTCGCGAACATGTGCCGCTGGACGCCAGCTCCGATGCCGACGCCGTGAAGGGTGCGCGGCTGGTGCTCTGCTGCGTCAAGTCGACGGACACCGCGAGCGCGGCGGCGGAAATGGCGCCGCACCTGGCGCCCGACGCGATCGTCCTGAGCCTGCAGAACGGTGTCGACAATGCCGAGCGGCTGCAGGCCTTGCTCGGGCGCGAGGTGTTACCGGCAGTGGTGTACGTCGCCACCGAGATGGCCGGGCCGGGGCATGTCAAGCACCACGGGCGCGGCGACCTGGTGATAGGGCCGTCGGCGGCCAGCGACGAACTGGTGGAGATGTTCGCCGCCGCCGGGGTGCCGGTGCAGGTATCCGGCAACGTCGCGGGGGCGCTGTGGGCCAAGCTGATCATCAATTGCGCCTACAACGCCCTGTCGGCGATCACCCAGATGTCCTACGGCCGCATCGTGCAGGGCGAAGGCGTGACCGGCGCGATGCGCGACGTGGTGGATGAGTGCCTTGCCGTGGCGCAGGCCGAGGGGGTGACCGTGCCCGCGGATATCTGGCAGGCCGTCGAACGGATCGTGCAAACGATGCCGGCCCAGCTCTCCTCGACCGCCCAGGATCTGGCGCGCGGCAAGCGCAGCGAAATCGACCACCTCAATGGCTACGTGGTCCGCCGCGGCGAGGCACTGGGCATCGCCACGCCCGTCAATCGCGTCCTGCACGCGGTGGTCAGGCTGCTCGAAGAGCGCGCGGCCCCGCCCCGCACCTGATCCCGGCGGCTCAGGCCGCCGCCACCTCGGCATTCCACGCCTGCAGCAAACCTTCAACCGTCGCTTCGACAAGCTCGATTCCCTGCCGCGCGCAGAAGCGCTTTTCCTTGTCGGTCGGCGCGGCGATCAGGGCCCAGCCTGCAGGCTCTTTCGCGGCGTCGTAGATCAGGTCGGAGAAGACCATGCGTTCGGAATCGCAATAAATCCGCGACGCCTCACGCCGGCGAGTGATTCTTCAGCCAGTCGCGCAAAGCGGCATTCATGCGGGTCTGCCAGCCGGGACCGGCGGCACGAAAGGCCGCGAGGACGTCCCGGTCGAACCGGATCGTGGTCGACTCCTTGTCGCTCCCGGCCGGCCGTCCGCGCTGCTTGCGGTAGGCCTCGATGCCGGCCTGCATTTCCTCGCGCGTCAGCGGTCGCTCGTCCTCGTTCTTGCCGTCCCAGACATACGGCGTCCCGGCGCGCAGCTTCGTCATATCCGTCTTGCTTGCGGCGCGCTTGCGGGCGGTTGGAGTTTCATTTTTCGCCATCGAAGTCCTCTTCGAGCCAGCCATGGTAGGCACTCCTTTCCTCTTCACTCGCCGGCCGGAAACTGACAATGCGCAATGCATCATCGCGCGCCACATGCACCACCGTCAGAACCGCCAGCACATCGAACACATAGGCGAAAGACTGCATCCGCGCTTCGCCGCCACGCACACTGCCCACGTCCAGACGATAGGGACTTTCCAGCACCATCGGCGCATCGATGAAATCCAGTCCATGCTTGTCCAGATTGGCTTGCCGCTTGGCTTCGTCCCAGAGGATGTGGGTGCTCATCGGCTTTATTGTGGTAACAACAATTGCGGAAGTCAAGAATTATTGTTCCTACAACTTCCGCGATCTTGCCGGGCCAGGAGTCGGCGTTGGTGGGACGGCGATTGGGAGCAAAGCCATATCAACTCGTGGGTTCGTGACCCGCAGGCCGCGGACGGGGCCACCTCATGCGCTCTCGCCCTGCTGATTCCATGGAGTATGCTTACGGCAAACAATTCACAGCGATACCTTTGGCGTGGAAGGCAAACAATATGAGCATTCCAGATTTTCAAACCTTGATGAGACCTCTCCTCGATTTGCACGGCGATGGCGAACAACACATCAATCGCGATCTGGTAAATGCACTTGCCCAACAGTTCTCTATTACTGAGGATGAACGCAGGCAAATGTTGCCAAGCGGTAGAGCCAAAATGTTCGACAACAGAGTTGGTTGGGCCAAAACCTATATCTCCAACGCAGGCCTGATAGCAGCCCCTAGGCGGGCGATATCAATCATCACGGCGAAAGGCCAACGCTTGCTCAAAGAGCATGCTGGACCGATCAATCTGAGGGTGCTGGCGGAAGTTACAGGGAGCACGCCTGCTCGTGACAGAAAGCGGAAGACTACCGCGGGTGGGGAGCAAATCGGCCAAGTTGAAATTGACGCTGAGGAAACACCCGAAGAAGCCTTTGAGAACGCCTACTTGAAAATCCGGGCAGACGTGGAACGCGAAATCATTGCCAAGATTCTTGCCAATCCACCAGATTTCATGGAGCGCGTCATCGTCGATCTTGTCGTCAAAATGGGTTATGGCGGAAATCGAAAAGATGCAGGCGAGGCTATCGGGCGGTCAGGTGACGAGGGGATCGATGGAATTATTAAGGAAGATCCCCTCGGCCTTGACATCATTTATCTGCAAGCCAAGCGTTACGATGGAACGACGGTCGGCGGTCCGGAAATCCACAAGTTCGCCGGTGCCCTTCAAGGGCAACGCGCCACAAAAGGCATATTCATTACGACATCAACCTTCTCGAAGGCGGCGCGAGATTTTGCCTCCAAGATCAATACGAAGATTATTTTGATCGATGGCCCAATGCTGGCCAGATTGATGTTCGATCATGGTGTTGGGGTATCTGTGAGTGCGATGTACGAGGTTAAGCGAATAGATACCGACTACTTTGAGGAAAGCTGACTGGCCGCGTTCGACCGTGGTCGTAGTTACAGGAAGCAGCCATTCGCTTAGACAGCCATAACTTCCTCACCCCATTTCCGCAGCAATTCCCCGACCGTCGCTTCGACAATCTGTATCCCCTGCCGCGCGCAGAAGCGCCTTTCCTTGTCGGTCGGCGCGGCGATCAGGGCCCAGCCTGCGGGATCCTTCGCGGCGTCGTAGATCAGGTCGGAGAAGACCATGCGTTCCGAATCGCGGTCGAGGCGCATGCCCAGCAGCAGGTAGCGCTTACCCTTGCGCCTTGCCTTGACGAAGCCCGGCACGGCGAAGCCGCCCATCAGTTCGGTGATGTAATCGACATAATCGGCATCCGAGGCGATGTAGCTGGACATGGGCAGCGGGGCGCCCATCGGCTTGAACAGCACGGGCAGGCCGGGGTCGGCCTGGCTCGGGTCGATCTCGGCGTAGCTGTCTCCGTCGTGGGCGAACAGTTTGAAGCGGTAGTCGGTGCCACCGATGCGGGCGCAGCCGAGGATCAGGACGTGCGGCATATGGGCGTAGCTGTCCTGCAACTGCGTGTCGCGGTTGATGTCGATCACGTAGGGCGGGGCGATTTCGCCCAGCCAGTCGTGCAGGGCGGCGCGCGTCCATTTCGTGGTGCCGTAGGTGGTGTCGAGGAAACGCGTGACGGCGCTGCGGCCGCGCTTGAGCTCGATGTTCATCGCCGCGCGCGGGAATTCGTACATCAGCTTGGGCGCCATCGGCTGGCCGTTGTTCATGGCCAGGATCAGTTGCTCGCCGGTAGCCGGGATAGCGCGGCCGTCGAGTTTCGATGTGACGTCGGCGAGGACGCCGGGGCCGAGATAGGGGACGATGCTGCCGTCGCCGAGGCCGGCCTGCCATTGGTCGAGGAGTTCGCTGGGAATCATTTTTGTGTGCTCCGGGTTGGGTAGTGTTGCTCGTGCAAGAAGCGCACCCGGCGCAAAACGCCGTGCTGGCAAGGGGCTGCGGATGGATTGTCGGACTTGCTACAAGAAAGTTGTGCGCAGCGGAATCCCCGGACGGCGCTGGCGCCCCCTCTCCCCCAGCCCCTCTCCCGCGAGGGGAGAGGGGAGTGTCTTGAGCCGCTGACGCGACTTCTACATTACAACGTTGCCAGCCGCACCCGGTACAGTCCGCCGATCACCACGTATTCGTCTTCGGCCTTGAGCATGCCGGGCAGCAGTTCGCTGTAGAAGGCCAGCTTGGGCAGGGGCACGTCGACGCCGAGGATGCTGTCGCCGAACTCGCCGGCGCGCTCGCGCGAGCGCGAGAAGGAGCTGATGTTGTTGAGCAGCACCACCTTGGCCTCCGGCCCGCTGTGGCAGTCGCCGTCGGCGACGATCTCGTGGTCGCTCAGCCGATTGACGCCGCGATACAGGCGGATGTGGCTGCGTTGAGGGTACTGGCGCGCCAGTTCGTACTGGCAGTAGGCGTAGAGCAGGTCGAGCTGGGCTTCGAGGGCGTTGGTGCCGTAGAGGCCGGCGGCACGCATTTCGACATAGCGCTGCCAGGCGGCGCTGCCCGGCTCGCGCAGCGAAGCGCCGTGATGGCGTGGCATCAGGCCGAAGCGCGACTCGACCCAGCCTTTCAATACGGCGGCTTCGCGGCCGTCGGGGTCGAAGGCCCAGCCGCGCACCACGCGCAGGTAGCTGGCGCGCGCCCGCGATTTCGGCTGATGGTTGGTGAGGCCGGCGTCCTCGGGGTGGTCGAGGCGGAAGTGCGTGGACATGTAGCCGACGAAACGCTGCGCGCGCTCCGCGGCCGCTTCGATCTCGTCGAGCAGTTCGAACAGCGGGCGGTGCAGGGCGGCGACGCCGTCGATGGCGAGCGCCGTCGGTGCGCGCTGGAAACTCAGGCCGCCGAGGATGGCCGCCGGCAGGTTGCAGCGGTTGATCGGCAGCCGGGCCGCTTTGGGCAGGCCGGGTGCGGCCATGTTTTCCTTGTCGGGGGCACGACAAAGCGGCGGGTCGATGTCGGACATCGATGCCGCAGCGGAATCCTCGGGTATCGCGGAAAGCCTTGTCACGTCAGGGTTTACGGAAATTCATGGCGGCTGGCACGCTCCGTGCAGTAGTCCTGCCGGGAGCAAGGGAATTCCCCTCGGCTCTAAAGACTTCAACGCAGGACCTCAACAAGGAGAGCGCATCATGGCAAAACTTCGTCAGGCCGCCATTTACGGCAAAGGCGGTATCGGCAAGTCTACCACCACGCAAAATCTCGTCGCCGCGCTGGCCGAAGCCGGCAAGAAGGTGATGATCGTCGGCTGCGACCCCAAGGCCGACTCCACCCGTCTGATCCTGCACAGCAAGGCGCAGAACTCGGTCATGGAACTGGCGGCGGAAGCCGGCTCGGTGGAAGACCTCGAACTCGAGGACGTCCTGTCGGTCGGCTACGGCGGCATCAAGTGCGTCGAATCCGGCGGCCCGGAACCCGGCGTCGGCTGTGCCGGCCGCGGCGTGATCACCGCGATCAACTTCCTTGAAGAGGAAGGCGCCTACACCGAGGACCTCGACTTCGTCTTCTACGACGTGCTCGGCGACGTGGTCTGCGGCGGTTTCGCCATGCCGATCCGCG
>CAZYTN010000079.1:0-9067 GCA_964650115.1 uncultured Sulfuritalea sp. | reverse complement strand
CCGATCCGGCCATGGAAAAAAAGGTCGAGGACGGCAAGAAGCACTTCGCCGGCTTCGAACTGGCCGGGCATACGCTGGGCGTGATCGGCCTGGGCAAGATCGGTTGCCTGGTGGCGGATGTCGCGATCAAGCTGGGCATGAACGTGCTCGGCTACGACCCGGAAATCACCGTCGATGCGGCCTGGAGCCTGCCTTCCCAGGTGAAGAAAGCCAACAGCGTCGCCGAAGTGCTGAAGAACGCCAATTTCATTTCCATGCACGTGCCGCTGGTCGAGGCCACGCGCAATATGATCAATGCCGAAATGCTGGCGCATGCCAGGCACGGCGCCGTGCTGCTGAATTTCTCCCGCGAGGGCGTGGTGGACGAGGCGGCGGTGATCGCCGCGCTGGATGCAAAAAAGCTCTCTGCCTACGTCTGCGACTTTCCCAGCCCCCATGTCAATACTCATCCCGGCGTCATTGCCCTGCCTCACCTCGGTGCTTCCACCGGCGAGGCGGAGGAGAACTGCGCCATCATGGTGGCCGACCAGTTGCGCGAGTATCTGGAACATGGCAACGTGCAGAATGCCGTGAATTTTCCCAATGTGTCGATGCCGCGTGAATCGAATTTTCGCATTGCCGTCGCCAACTCCAACGTGCCGAACATGCTGGGGCAGATTTCGACCGCGATGGCCAATGCCGGCCTCAACATCCACAACATGATGAACAAGTCGAAGGGTGACGTCGCCTACACGCTGGTCGATGTGGACAGCGCGGTGCCGGCCAGGGTGATCGACGCGATCGCCGGCATTGCAGGCGTGCTGGCCGTCAGGTATCTGCCGCTGGAGAACTGACGATGGCCGACGATTCGGAAGAACTGGCCAGGTTGCGCGTAGAAATCGACGCGCTTGACGGTGAACTGCTGCGCCTGATCAACGACCGGGCCAGGCTGGCGCATCGTATCGGCGAGATCAAGCACGGCAACATCTACCGGCCGGAACGCGAAGCGCAGGTGCTGCGCCGGGTGGCCGAGAGAAATCCCGGCCCGCTGTCGGCGGCGGCGGTCCAGCGCATCGTGCGCGAAGTCATGTCGGCCTGCCTGGCGCTGGAACAGCCCTTGACCATTGCCTATCTTGGGCCGGCCGGCACCTACTCGGAATCCGCCGCGCGCAAGCATTTCGGCGGAGCGCCGACGCTGCTGGCCTGCCCCGGAATCGACGACGTGTTCCGCGTCGTCGAAGCCGGAAATGTGGATTACGGCGTGGTGCCGATAGAGAATTCGACCGAAGGGGCCATCGGTCGTTCCCTGGACCTCCTGCTTTCCTCGCCATTGCAGATCTGCGGTGAAATCAACCTGCCCATCCATCACAATCTGATGGGGAAGAGCGATGGCCTGGACTCTGTAACATGCATTTACTCGCATGCGCAGTCGCTGGCTCAGTGCCACGAATGGCTCAACCGCAACATGCCGCTGGTGCCGCGCATACCGGTGGCGAGCAATGCCGAGGCGGCGCGGCTGGCGGCCGCTGAGCCCGGTGCTGCGGCGATCGCCGGCGATGCGGCCGCGGAACTGTATGCCCTGCCCATTCTTGCCGAAAACATCGAGGACGATCCCAACAACACCACGCGCTTTGCCGTAGTTGCCGGGCACGATGCCGGTCCCTCCGGTTCGGACCGCACCTCATTGGTCTGCTCGGCGCAGAACCGGCCGGGCGGCCTTTACCAGTTGCTGGCGCCGTTCGCCGACAACGGCGTTTCCATGAGCCGGCTGGAATCGCGGCCGGCGCGCGGTTTCGGCGGCAGCCGCTGGGAATATGTGTTTTACATCGATATCGAGGGGCACCGCAGCGACCCTGCCGTGGCTCGTGCGCTGGAAGAGCTGCGTCATCGCGCCGGCTTCGTCAAAGAGCTGGGCTCCTATCCCAAAGCCGTTTACTGAGCGTTCGCGCATGAGCATTGTTCTCCAGGCACCCCCTTACGTGCGGGCCATTTCGCCCTATGTCCCCGGCAAGCCGATCACCGAACTGGCCCGCCAGATGGGAATTCCGGTCGAAAAAATCGTCAAGCTCGCCTCCAACGAGAATCCCCTGGGCATGAGTCCCAGGGCGCGCAAGGCGGTCGAAGCGGCGCTCATTGGCGTAAATGGCGGCATCGAGCGTTACCCGGACCAGTTCGACCTGATCGCCGCCATCGCAGAACGCCATGGCGTGGCGCAGGAACAGGTGGTACTTGGCAACGGCTCGAACGACGTCCTCGATCTGGCGGCTCGCGTGTTTCTCGCACCCGGCCGTTCGGCCGTGTTCTCCAAACATGCATTCGCCGTCTATCCGCTGGCGACCATGTCCACCGGTGCCGAATGCATTGCCGCCGCGGCGAAGAATTACGGCCATGATCCGGCAACCATGCTTGCGGCGATTCGTCCCGACACGCACCTGGTCTGGATCGCCAATCCCAACAATCCCACCGGCAACTTCCTGCCGCAAGGCGAAGTGCGAGCCTTCATCGCGAAGATTCCGGCGCATATCGCGGTCGTCCTCGACGAGGCCTACACGGACTACCTGGCACCGGCCGATCGTGCCGACACGGTGGCCTGGATCAGGGATTTTCCGAACCTGATCGTCACCCGCACTTTTTCCAAGATCTACGGCCTCGCCGGACTGCGTGTCGGCTACGGCGTCGGACGCGCCGAGGTGATCGACCTGTTGAACCGGGTACGCCAGCCGTTCAACGTGAACAACTTGGCCCTGGCCGGCGCGCTCGCGGCACTGGATGACCATGTGTTCCTTGCGCAGAGCTACGAGTCCAACCGGCGTGGCATGGAACAGATCGTCGCCGGCCTCAAGCACCTTGGCCTGGAGCACATTCCGTCCCACGGCAACTTCGTTACCTTCGCGGTGGCCGACACCGCTGCGGTCAACGGCAAACTGCTGAAGCAGGGCGTGATCGTGCGACCCATCGGCGGTTATGGCATGCCCAACCATCTGCGCGTGACCATCGGCCTCGATGCGGAAAACTTGCGCTTCCTCGAAGCGCTGGAGAAATCGCTCTGATGGCGCAAAGCAAGATCGTCGTCTGCGGCGTCGGGCTGATCGGCGGTTCGTTCGCGCTCGCGCTCAGAAAGTCGGCGCTGGCGCTACGGCGGGACGTGCAGGTGGTGGGCATGGGACGCACGCGCGCGCCGCTGGAGCAGGCGCTGCGGCTTGGCGTGATCGATGCCATCGCGAGCGACTGGGCATCTGCGCTCGATGGTGCCGACCTGGTGCTGCTCGGCATGCCGGTGGGGCAGATGCCGGCGGTGATGCGTGCTCTGGCGCCGCATCTGCAGCCGCACACCATCGTCACCGACGGCGGCAGCACCAAGTCCGACGTGGTCGCGGCAGCCCGCGCGACGCTCGGCGCGAAAATCGGGCAGTTCGTGCCCGGCCATCCGATCGCCGGCGCGGAAAAAAGCGGCGTGGCGGCGGCGCAAGCCGACCTCTATGTCGACCGCCGCGTCGTGCTGACGCCCCTGGCTGAGAATTCGGCCGCGGACGTCAAGGCGGTGCGCGCGGTCTGGGAGCTTTGCGGCGCGCAGGTGACGCAACTCGCCCCGGGGGAACATGACCGCGTTTTCGCCGCCGTCAGCCATTTGCCGCATCTGCTGGCCTTCGCCCTGGTCCACGATTTTGCCCAGCGCCCGAATTCCGACCAGCTGTTCGGTTTCGCCGCCGGCGGCTTCCGCGATTTCACGCGCATCGCCAGCAGCCACCCGGAAATGTGGCGCGACATCTGCGTTGCCAACCGCCACGCCCTGCTGCAGGAACTCGATGCCTACATGGTCGAGTTGATGCACACCCGGGTGCTGCTCGCCGGGGCCGATGCGGCCGGCCTCGAGGCGATGTTCAGCACCGCCCGCGAGCGGCGCGACTCCTGGCTGGATTCCCTGTTGCCGCCGGGCGAATAGCAGGGCTATCATCTCGTCTGTCATGACCGGGAGCCCGAAATGCCCATCGTGCTTGAAGTTCGCGAACATGCTGATTGCCGGATATCTGGTTTCGGCAAAAGTCGGCGATGACGAGACGGCGGTTGAGCAAAAAACGGCATCCCTTTGTTTCCTGAGACTGGAGGACTGAGCAATGAATGCACGCGTTGAAGCGGTCATGGAAATGGCCAAGACGTGACCGACGGAGGACCAGGCCGAACTGCTGGATGCGCCGTTCGGTTTGGTCAGTCCCGCCGGTGGAGAACTGGAAACGCAATGGATCGATGAATGCGAAGATCGCTGTGCCGCCATCGATAGCGGCGAGATGCCGCTGATTGCCGCTGATCTGGTAATGGCCAAATACTGCTGCTGATGGATTTGTATTTTTCATCGGCGGCACAAGTCGAATTGGATGAGGCGTTTGCTTACATGGAAGGCGAGGAGCCGGGTTTGGGCTATCGCTTTACCGCCGACGTGGATGTCAGCCCGGCAGCTGGGCTATTGGCGAGACAGGTTGGGTGCGAAGTGAATCCGGGACTTACGCAGGTAATCGGCCATAAGGATTCAGCGGCGGCTCCGAGCCTGGCCCCTTTGAGTGCTATGCAGGCAATTTGACATCACGAATCAGCGGCTAGCCCGAGCCCGTTTGATTTTATTGCGCGTCGACACATGAGGAGTTCTTTCAATGAAACATATAGTTATTGCTTTCCTTGCTGGTGCTGTAATCGCTGGTTGTGCTGGGCTTGATACTTCACATGCTAATTGCGTTAATAGTAATAAGCTGTTTTCCGAAGTTACCAGATGCATTAACGAAACCTTGGGGTCGGATAGCGATCCCAGAGTTCAGATGTATGTTTTGAAAGCAAATCAACTAAATGGTAATGTCGAAAAGGGTGTCATCTCCGATCTTGATGCCAGAGTGGCTTTGCAAGAAACCATGCTCGGTATTTATCGAGATGCCGCAGCCGCATACGGTGCTGTAAGAGCGATGAAATAATTAAAGATCACATCGATTATTGAATTGACGGCTGCTCCATGACGGTTATCGTAAATGCGATATGGGGTGGCCGCGTTTCACTTGTTGTTGATAGAAACATAAACCAAGAATATTCGGATGGGTCTGTTTCAGTTGTTGATTCCGAATCCAACAAGGTAGTTATCGTTTTGTCACTGGAAAAGTTCTCGTGAACCGCGACTAAACAATCAAGTTGACGCTCATACCGTGGATATTCATACGTTCTGGATCGTCGCACTTTCCATAGCAACTCCGGTGGCGGGAGTAGTGGGCTTTGCAATCCAGCTTCGCCAAGTAAAGAGGGTACGCTTGGAGAATGAGAAGCTACAGTTGGAGATAGTTGCGCTCAAGGAGAGCGCAGCTGCGGCTGAACAGCGGATCGTTAAGGCTACAAACGAAGAGGTGCTAAAAGTTAATCACGGTCGACCAATGTTCAGTCGAAGTTCAGGCCTTGAGTCTAGAGGGAACTATGCAGACGAAACCTCCGAAACACCTTCTTCTGCCTCTTCAAAGTTGCCATTCAAGGAAATGATCATTGCAGTTGTCGCTGTGTCTGCCGCCGGACTTGTCGCTGCATATCTCGTGTACGACATTTATAGAGTAGTCATATGGGTATCTTCAATGTTTTAGTCATACCTATGGGCGCTAACCCGGCGACCCCGTTCGCTTTACAAATAGGGGAAAGACCACGATTTCCGCCGTCCCGCCAGCACTGACTTCTTGCGGACCAGCCATCGCGGCAAATGAAGGGCAGAGCACGTTTTTTGGGAGATTTAGTGAATTTTGAATGGGAAGAAACCAAGGCTGCGGCGAACCTCGAAAAGCATAAAGTGTCCTTCGAGGAGGCTTCGACCGTTTTTCAGGATGACTTGTCTTTGACTGGCCGCGATCCTGATCATTCAATTGGCGAGCATCGTTTTGTGACCTTCGGCTTGTCTGCAAAAAATCGCGTCTTGTTGGTTTCGCATACCGAACGTGGTGGCAAAATTCGAATTATCAGCGCGCGCCCCGCGACACGGGCCGAAAGGAAGATTTATGAAGAAGGCTAAACCAACGCAGGATGAGCTTCGTTCCGAGTATCGGCGTGAAGACTTTGGTGTAATGACACGCGGAAAATACGCTGATCGTTGCCGGAAAGCTTCCAACGTGGTGGTTATTTCGCCCGAAGTGCAAAAAGCTTTCCCTAACGCTCAAGCTGTTAATGACGCGCTGCGTGGCTTGCTGGAACTCGCGCAGGCAACGGGTTTGTCCTCGCGCTCCACTCGTGCGTCACGTAAGCCGGTTACCGGTTAGGGACTACAGGACTAAAGGAGTCGGGGTCGAATAGTCCCCAAGCTTCCGCAGGCATATACCGCATGGATCATCTCGATATTCCGCCCCTGACGCGGGCCGCCGGCACAATCCGCCTGCCGGGTTCGAAAAGCATTTCCAATCGCATGTTGCTCTTGGCGGCGCTGGCGCAAGGTACGACCGAAATCCGTGATCTGCTCGATTCCGACGACACGCGAGTGATGCTGGCGGCCCTCGGGAAAGTCGGCGTCGGCGTTACGGCGATTGGCGCCAATGCCTGGCGCGTCGAAGGTTGCAACGGCGTGTTTCCGCTCAAGGATGCCGACCTCTTTATGGGCAATGCCGGCACCGCCATCCGCCCGCTGACGGCGGCCCTGGCCCTGTCGGGCGGTCACTACAGGCTTTCCGGCGTGCCGCGCATGCACGAGCGGCCGATTGCGGACCTGGTCGACGGCCTGCTGCAGATCGGCGCCGATGTGCGCTACACGGGCAATCCGGGGTTTCCGCCGCTGGCCATCCATCCGGCGCAGGTCAAGCTTGCCGCCCCGATCCGCCTGCGCGGCGACGTCTCCTCGCAGTTCCTCACGGCGCTGCTGATGGCCTTGCCGCTCACGGGCGAAGGGGCGGTGATCGAAATGACCACCGAATTGATCTCGCGGCCCTATGTCGAGATTACGCTGAACCTGATGGCGCGCTTCGGCGTCAATGTCGAGTGCGAAGGCTGGCAGCGTTTCACCCTTCCTGCGGGTCAGCGTTATCGCAGTCCCGGCCTGCTGCATGTCGAGGGCGACGCTTCGGCCGCCTCGTATTTTCTTGCCGCCGGTGCGATCGGCGGTGGCCCGGTGCGGGTCGAAGGCGTCGGCAGCAGCAGCATCCAGGGCGATGTGCGTTTCGCCGATGCGCTGCAGGCGATGGGCGCGCGCATTGACTGGGGCGAGAACTTCATCGAGGCGCGGGCGCCGGAATCAGGCCGCCTTAAGGCCTTCGATCTCGATCTGAATCACATGCCCGATGCGGCGATGACTTTGGCGGTGGCGGCGCTGTTCGCCGACGGTCGCTGCGTACTGCGCAATATTGCATCCTGGCGCGTCAAGGAAACCGACCGCATTGCGGCGATGGCCACGGAATTGAGGAAACTCGGCGCGACGGTAGAAGAGGGTAGCGACTGGCTCGCCGTCTCGCCGGCGCCGACTTTCGAGGCGGGCGCCGAAATCGACACCTACGACGACCACCGCATGGCGATGTGCTTTTCGCTGGCGGCGCTGGGCGGCGTGCCGGTCACCATCAACGATCCGGCTTGCGTGAACAAGACCTTTCCCGACTACTTCGACGCCCTGGCCGCAATCACCGCGCCGGTGATCGCCATCGACGGTCCCTCGGCCTCGGGCAAGGGCACCGTGGCGGAACGGGTAGCCGCTGCCCTGGGTTACCACTATCTTGACAGCGGTTCGCTGTATCGCCTGGCGACGCTGGCGGCGCTGCGGGCCGGTATTGCCCTGGACGACGAGGCCGGTGTGGCGGCACTGGCGGCCAGTCTGCCGGCGAGTTTCGTGGGCGGCCGCATCCTGCTCGCGGACGACGAGGTGACGGACGCGATACGCACCGAGGAAATTTCGGTCGGCGCCTCGAAAGTGGCGGCACTGCCGGCGGTGCGGGCCGCGCTGCTGGCCCGGCAACGGGCTTATCGGCGCTTTCCGGGCCTGGTCGCGGACGGCCGCGACATGGGTTCCGTGGTCTTCCCCGTAGCTGCTGCCAAGGTATTTCTTACGGCTTCGGCCGGGGCGCGTGCAGAAAGACGTTATAAACAGTTGATCGCAAAGGGGATGCCTGCTAACATGCACGCCCTTTTGCATGATTTGCAGGAGCGGGATGCACGCGACGCCCAGCGCAGCGTGGCACCCCTCAGGCAATGCGACGATGCCGACCTGGTGGATACCACGCCGATGGGCATAGACGCCGCAGTCGCCGCCGTGATGACGATAGTCAAGCGGCAGGGACTGTGATCCATGTGCAAGGCAATGTCATACAAGTAAAGCAACACAGCAACGGTGTCGCAAGGGCCGCCCGGCCTCTGCGGCGAAACTTAACCAACCCGTCACCCCGGTGACACACATCCGTAAGGTCCCCAACTCAATGTCTACTGCTGCTATTGCCGAAGCTGCACAAGCTTCACCCATGGAGAGCTTTGCCGCTCTGTTCGAAGAAAGCCTCCAGCGTCAGGAAATGCGTGCCGGTGAAGTCATCACCGCCGAAATTGTCCGCATCGACCAGAACTTCGTGGTCGTCAATGCCGGCCTCAAGTCGGAAAGCATGATCCCCGTCGAGGAATTCCACAATGAACGTGGCGAACTCGACGCCAAGCCGGGCGATTTCGTCCTCGTGGCGATCGAAATGCTCGAAGACGGCTACGGCGCAACGCGCCTCTCGCGTGAAAAAGCCAAGCGCATCGCCGCCTGGAACGATCTCGACAAGGCCATGGTCGACAGCGCCCTGGTCACGGGTCTGATCACCGGCAAGGTCAAGGGCGGCCTGACCGTCATGGTCAATGGCATTCGCGCCTTCCTCCCTGGCTCGCTGGTCGATACCCGTCCAGTCAAGGACACCACGCCCTTCGAAGGCAAGGAATACGAATTCAAGGTCATCAAGCTCGACCGCAAGCGCAACAACGTGGTGGTTTCGCGCCGCGCCGTGCTCGAGGCCAGCATGGGCGAAGAGCGCCAGAAACTGCTGGAAAACCTGCAGGAAGGCACCGTCATCAAGGGCATCGTCAAGAACATCACCGACTACGGCGCCTTCGTCGACCTCGGCGGCATCGATGGCCT
>CAZYTN010000078.1:0-9073 GCA_964650115.1 uncultured Sulfuritalea sp. | reverse complement strand
GGCGCCGGCCACCGGAGAATTTCGATGCGAGACAGCGCGCCGGCATTCGGCGACAATTCCCGCCGCCATTGAACCATTTCGGATACCGCCATGGAAACCCTGTTCCTGATTACGCTGATCCTGCTTAACGGCGCCTTCGCCATGTCGGAGATCGCGCTGGTCACCGCGCGCCGCGCGCGCCTGGCGCGGCTGGCCGAGGACGGCGACGGCGCCGCCGTGGTGGCCATCAAGCTGCATGACGAGCCGACGCGCTTCCTGTCCACCATCCAGATCGGCATCACCTCTATCGGCATCCTCAACGGCATCGTCGGCGAGGCGGTGCTCGCGGCGCCCCTGGCGATCCAGCTCCAGGCGCTGGGGCTCGACCAGGAAATGAGCGGCATCGTGGCGACCGGCCTGGTGGTGGTGGTCATCACCTATGTCTCCATCGTGATCGGCGAGTTGGTGCCCAAGCGCATCGCCCAGTTCAATCCCGAAGGCATTGCGCGCCTGGTGGCGCGCCCGATGCAGTTCCTGGCGATTTTCACGCGGCCCTTCGTGCGCCTGCTTTCGCTATCCACCGACACCATCCTGCGCCTGCTGGGACAGCGGCAACAGGCGGATCAGGGCGTCACCGAGGAGGAAATCCACGCCATGATCGAGGAAGGCTCCGAGGCAGGGGTGATCGAGCGCCAGGAACATGAAATGGTGCGCAATGTGTTCCGCCTCGACGACCGCCAGATCGGTTCGCTGATGATCCCGCGCGCCGATATTGCCTACCTCGACGTCGATCTTCCGCTTGAGGAGAACCTGAACCGGGTCACCGACTCCGAGCATTCGCGCTTCCCGGTGTGTCGCGGCGGGCTGCACGAAGTTCTGGGCATCATCAACGCCAAACAGTTGCTCAGGCGCGCATTGAAGGGCAACGTGACCGACCTGTCCACGCAGTTGCAGCCGGCGGTGTTCGTTCCCGAAACACTGAACGGCATGGACCTGCTCGGGCATTTCCGCGCCTCCGGCACCCAGATGGTGCTGGTCGTCGATGAATACGGCGAAGTGCAGGGTCTGGTGACCCTGCAAGACGTGCTGGAGGCCGTCACCGGCGAATTCAAGCCGCGCAATCTGGAGGATGCCTGGGCCGTGCAGCGGGAAGACGGCTCCTGGCTGCTCGACGGACTGATCCCGATACCGGAACTCAAGGACAAACTGGAACTGAAAGCCGTGCCGGAAGAGGACAAGGGCCGCTATCACACACTGAGCGGACTCGTGATGTTGTTGCTGGGGCGACTGCCACGCACCGGTGACGTGGCAACGTGGGAAGACTGGCGGCTGGAGGTGGTCGACCTCGACGGCAAGCGCGTCGACAAGGTGCTGGCAAGCCTGTCACCGGTTTCTTCCACCGAGACCGCGACTGGCGACACCCCGCCTCATGCAAACGTCTGAGCAGGTGGGGCACGCCCCCGATGCCCATCCCTTGGCACCGGCGATTCGATTCTCGAATCGGATCGCCGTCCCGCCAGCACCGACTATTTATTCCGATTCACATTGGGAACGAGACGCGAAGACAAGCCGAAGACAGTGCTGTAGCACGGCAAGGCGCCGTCGAAAACGCAGTTTCAGTGAAGGCTAACGCCGGTTTTATCGGCGTTAAGCGCAGCGGCCGCAACTACAAAGTATCGGTTCCAATGCGGGTCGGAATTACTTGAAGCCGATGATGGCCTGATCAACAGCCAGGCTTTCGCCCGGATTGGCCAGCAGTTTCTCGACCACGCAGTCGCGCTCGGCCTTGAGCACGTTCTCCATTTTCATGGCCTCGATCTTGGCCAGGATTTCGCCGGCCTTGACCTCCTGACCGACAGCGACGGCGATCTGCGTCAGCAGGCCCGGCATCGGCGAGAGCAGGAACTTCGACATGTCGGGCGCGGCCTTGACCGGCATCAGCGCGCGCAGTTCGGCGGTGCGCGCCGACATTACCTGCATGTCGGCCTGCACACCCCAGTGGAACAGGCGATACACCAGCCCGCGCCGCTCGACCTGCATGCAGATGGCCTGGCCGTTGAGGGTGCCCACATACAGCGGGTCGCCGAACTGCCATTGTGAGCGCAGTTCGAAGCGCTCGCCGCCGAAGCTGACGTCCCAGCCGCCTTCCGCCTGGAGCACCCTGGCCTGATACTGGCTGCTTCCCATCAGCACCACGAAATCCTCGCCCGGGATGAATTCATGCCCCGGCATCTGGCCGGTGATGGTGGCATTGCGCGCCAGGTACTGGCGATGAATCGCCGCCGCCACCGCCACCAGCATCGCCGGATCGTCGTGCGGCACGTCTGCGGCATTGAAGCCCTTGGGATACTGCTCGGCAATCAGGCCGGTGTTGAAGTCGCCGGAGAGGAAGCGCGGGTTCTGCATCAGCGCGGCCTGGAAGGCGATGTTGGAAGCCACGCCACGGATCACGAACTGGTTCAGCGCATCGCGCATGCGGGCAATCGCCTGGTCGCGCGTCGTCGCATGGACGATCAGCTTGGCGATCATCGAATCGTAGAACATGGAAATTTCGCCGCCTTCATAGACGCCGGTATCGACGCGCACGCCCGCATTTCCGTGACCGGTCTCGGGCGGCGGCACATACTTCACCAGACGGCCGGTGGAAGGCAGGAAGCCGCGGAAGGGATCCTCGGCATTGATGCGGCATTCCATGGCCCAGCCGTCAAGCCTGACCTGGTCCTGGGTGAAGGGCAGCTTCTCGCCGGCGGCAACGCGGATCATCAGCTCCACCAGGTCAAGGCCCGTGATGAGTTCGGTCACCGGATGTTCGACCTGCAGGCGCGTGTTCATTTCAAGGAAGTAGAAGCTCTTGTCCTTGCCGACGACGAACTCAACGGTGCCGGCGCTCTCGTAATTGACCGCCTTGGCCAGGGCCACGGCCTGTTCGCCCATGGCCTTGCGCGTCGCCGGGTCGATGAAGGAGGACGGCGCCTCCTCGATGACCTTCTGGTGCCGGCGCTGCAGGGAGCATTCGCGCTCCCACAGATAGATCGTGTTGCCGTGGGCATCGCCGATCAGCTGGATCTCGATGTGGCGCGGTTCCTCGACGAATTTCTCGACGAAGATGCGGTCGTCGCCGAAGGCGTTTTTCGCTTCGGTCTTGCAGGCGGCGAAACCCTCGGCGGCCTGCTTGTCGTCGTAGGCGACGCGCAGTCCCTTGCCGCCGCCGCCGGCGGAGGCCTTGATCATCACCGGATAGCCGATGCCTTTGGCAATTTCGACGGCCTGCTGCGGCATTTCGATCGCCGCGTTGTGGCCCGGAATGGTATTGACCCTGGCTTCCAGCGCCAGCTTCTTCGAGGCGATCTTGTCGCCCATCGCCGCCATCGAATAGTGCTTGGGGCCGATGAATATGATGCCGTTCTCTTCCAGCCGGCGCGAGAAGTCGGGGTTCTCGGAGAGGAAACCGTAGCCGGGATGCACCGCTTCGGCGCCGGTCTGCTTGCAGGCGGCGATGATCTTGTCGATCACCAGATAGGATTCCTTCGACGGCGGCGGGCCGATGCAGACCGACTCGTCGGCCATGCTCACGTGCATCGCGTCCTTGTCCGCCTCGGAATACACGGCGACGGTCTTGATGCCCATCTTGCGCGCGGTCTTGATGACGCGGCAGGCGATCTCCCCGCGGTTCGCGATCAGTATTTTCTTGAACATGATGTTTTCTCCCGGTCGCTCAGAGCGGAATGTTGCCGTGCTTGCGCCACGGGTTTTCAATCTTCTTGCCGCGCAGCATGGCCAGCGAACGGCAGATTCGCTTGCGCGTTTCGTTGGGCATGATCACGTCATCGATGAAGCCGCGTGCGCCGGCGACGAAGGGGTTGGCGAACTTGGCCTTGTACTCGGCCTCGCGTTGCGCCACCTTCACCGGATCGCCCTTCTCTTCGCGGAAAATGATCTCGACCGCACCCTTCGGCCCCATCACGGCGATCTCCGCCGACGGCCAGGCGAAGTTCACGTCGCCGCGCAGGTGTTTCGAGGCCATCACGTCGTAGGCACCGCCGTAGGCCTTGCGCGTGATCAGCGTCACCTTCGGCACGGTGCATTCGGCATAGGCATAGAGCAGCTTGGCGCCGTGCTTGATGATGCCGCCGTATTCCTGCGCCGTGCCGGGCATGAAGCCGGGCACATCAACGAGGGTGATGATCGGGATGTTGAAGGCATCGCAAAAGCGCACGAAACGTCCGGCCTTGATCGAGGACTTGATGTCGAGGCAGCCGGCCAGCACCATCGGCTGGTTGGCGACGATGCCCACGGTCTGGCCTTCCATGCGGGCGAAACCGATCACGATGTTCTTCGCATGGTCGGGCTGGATCTCGAAGAAGTCGGTGTCGTCCACCATCTTCAGGATCAGCTCCTTCATGTCATAGGCCTTGTTGGCGTTGTCCGGCACCAGCGTGTCGAGCGAATAGTCGAGGCGGTCCGCCGGGTCGAAGGTCTGCCGCACCGGCGGCTTCTCCTTGTTGTTGAGCGGCAGGTAATTGAAGAAGCGGCGCAGCATCAGCAGGGCGTCGACATCGTTTTCCAGGGCCAGATCGGCCACCCCCGACCTGCTCGAATGCGTCACCGCGCCGCCGAGCTCCTCGGCCGTGACTTCCTCGTGCGTCACCGTCTTCACCACCTCGGGGCCGGTGACGAACATGTAGGAGGAATCCTTGACCATGAAGATGAAGTCGGTCATCGCCGGGCTATACACCGCGCCGCCGGCGCAGGGGCCCATGATCATGGAAATCTGCGGGATCACGCCGGAGGCCATGACGTTGCGCTGGAACACGTCGGCGTAACCGCCCAGCGCCGCCACGCCTTCCTGGATGCGCGCGCCGCCCGAATCGTTGAGGCCGATCACCGGCGCGCCGACCTTCAGCGCGTGGTCCATGATCTTGCAGATCTTCTCGGCATGCGCCTCGGACAGGGCGCCGCCGAATACCGTGAAATCCTGCGAGAAGACGAACACCATGCGGCCATTGATGGTGCCATAGCCGGTCACCACGCCGTCGCCCGGGATGTGGCTGTCGCCCATGCCGAAATCGACGCAGCGATGCTCCTTGAACATGTCCCATTCTTCGAAGGTGTCGTCGTCAAGCAGCATTTCGATGCGTTCGCGCGCGGTCAGCTTGCCTTTGCCGTGCTGGGCGTCGATGCGCTTCTGGCCGCCGCCCAGCGCCGCCCTGCCGCGCTTTTCGTCCAGCTGTTGAATGATGTCGTGCATGCGATTACCTCCGATCGAACAAACTAGAAAGTGCGGCTGACCAGCGCCAGCAGGCGCTGTGCGGCCGCCGCCGGTGTGGTGGTGCCGGCTTCAACGGAAACGGTAAGCTCGGCCAGCGCGGACTTCACCGCCGGATGCTCGCGAAAGCGGCTGCGCAGCCCCGAATCGATCTGCTGCCACATCCAGGCCAGTGCCTGATGGCGACGCCGTGCCGCGAATTCGCCGCTGGCCGTCAGGGTGCTGCGGAATTTTTCGATGGCCTGCCAGAAATCCGCCAGACCCTCCTTGCGTGTCGCCGAGAGCGTCAGCGCCGGCGGTTGCCAGTTAGGTGATGCGGGATGCAGCATTGCCAGCGCCGAGCGCATTTGTGCAGCCGCCAGCTGCGCCGCGGTCGGGTCGATGTCGGCCTTGTTGAACACCACCAGATCGGCCAGTTCCATGATGCCCTTCTTGATGGCCTGCAGGTCGTCGCCGGCATTCGGCAGCATCAGCAGGACGAAGGCGTCGGTCATGCCGGCCACGGCGGTTTCGCTTTGTCCGACGCCCACCGTTTCGACGATGATGATGTCGTAGCCGGCGGCCTCGCACAGCAGCAGGGCCTCACGCGTATGCTCGGCGACCCCGCCCAGGCTGCCGGAAGACGGCGACGGCCGGATGAATGCCTCGACGCGTTGCGAGAGCAGCTCCATGCGCGTCTTGTCGCCGAGAATGGAGCCGCCATGCACGGTCGAGGACGGATCGACGGCGAGCACCGCAACACGATGGCCGCGGGCTATCAGGTACATGCCCAAGGCTTCGATGAAGGTCGACTTGCCCACGCCGGGCACGCCCGAGATGCCGATGCGCAAGGAACGGCCGGTATGCGGCAGGATCGCGTCGAACAGTTTCTGCGCCCGCAACCGGTGCTCGGTAAGCGTCGACTCGACCAGCGTAATGGCCTTGGCCAAGGCTCTCCGGTCACCGGCGAGCAGCCCAGCAACCAGCGCTTTGTCCTGGCTATCCACGCCGGTCCGGCCCAGTTCGGGCATCGGTAACATTTCCCGCTTCAGGCGCTGGCCGGCAGATGGGCGGCACGTATCGCGCGCAGCACTTCGTGGGCGCACTGCGGAATCGGCGTGCCGGGGCCGAAGATGCCCGCCGCGCCGTCCTTGTACAACTGCTCGTAATCCTGCGCCGGAATCACGCCGCCGACGAAAACCACGATGTCCTTGGCGCCCTGCTCGCGCAGTGCCTTGATCAGCGCCGGCACCAGGGTCTTGTGGCCTGCCGCGAGAGTGGAAACGCCGATGGCATGAACGTCGTTCTCGATGGCCTGGCGCGCCGCCTCTTCCGGCGTCTGGAACAGCGGGCCGACGTCGACGTCGAAGCCGAGGTCGGCAAAGGCCGTGGCCACCACCTTGGCGCCGCGGTCGTGGCCGTCCTGGCCCAGCTTGGCGATCATGATTCGCGGCCGGCGCCCTTCGGCGGCGGCGAAGTTGTCGATCAGGTCGCGGATTTCCTTCATGGTTCCATTCTCGCCGAAAGCCGCACTATAAACGCCCGACACGGTCTGGTTGGTGGCGCGATGGCGGCCATAGATCTTTTCCAGCGCGTCGGAGACCTCGCCCACCGTCGCGCGCAGGCGGATCGCCCGGATCGCAAGGTCGAGCAGGTTGCCGCTCTTGTCCTGCGCGGCGGCGGTCAGGGCGTCGAGCGCGGCCTGCGCCGCCGCGCCGTCGCGGCCGGCACGGATCACCTTCAGTCGCGCCACCTGCGCATCGCGCACGGCATGGTTGTCGACATCGAGCGTGTCGATCGCGGCTTCTTCCTTGAGCTTGTATTTGTTTACGCCGACGATCACATCCTGGCCCGAGTCGATGCGCGCCTGTTTCTGCGCGGCGCAGGTCTCGATCTGCAGCTTGGCCCAGCCGCTTTGCACCGCTTGCGTCATGCCGCCCATCCGGTCCACGTCCTCGATGATGCGCCAGGCTTCGTCGGCGATGTCCTGGGTCAGCTTTTCCATCATGTAACTGCCGGCCCAGGGGTCGATGACATTGGTGATGTGGGTTTCTTCCTGGATGATGAGCTGGGTGTTGCGCGCGATGCGCGAGGAGAACTCGGTGGGCAGCGCGATCGCCTCGTCGAGCGAATTGGTGTGCAGGCTTTGCGTGCCGCCGAACACCGCCGCCATCGCCTCGATGGTGGTGCGCACGACATTGTTGTAGGGGTCCTGCTCGGTCAGCGACCAGCCCGAAGTCTGGCAATGGGTGCGCAGCATCAGCGACTTCGGGTTCTTCGGCGCGAACGCCTTCATGATGCGCCACCACAAGAGGCGCGCCGCGCGCATCTTGGCGATTTCTAGATAGAAATTCATGCCGATGGCCCAGAAGAAGGACAGGCGCCCGGCGAAGGCATCGACGTCCATGCCCGAAGCCAGCGCCGTCTTCACGTACTCGCGGCCGTCGGCCAGGGTGAAGGCCAGTTCCAGCGCCTGCGTCGCGCCGGCTTCCTGCATGTGGTAGCCGGAAATGGAAATCGAGTTGAACTTCGGCATGTGCTGCGCCGTGTAGCCGATGATGTCGGCGATGATGCGCATCGAGGGCTCGGGCGGGAAGATGTAGGTGTTGCGGACCATGAACTCCTTGAGGATGTCGTTCTGGATGGTGCCGCTCAACTGCTCCTGCGAAACGCCCTGTTCCTCGGCGGCGACCACGTAGCCGGCGAGGATGGGCAGCACGGCGCCGTTCATGGTCATCGACACCGAGACCTTGTCCAGGGGAATGCCGTCGAACAGGATCTTCATGTCCTCCACGGAGTCGATCGCCACGCCGGCCTTGCCGACATCGCCGGTGACGCGCGGATGGTCGGAGTCGTAGCCGCGATGGGTGGCGAGGTCGAAGGCCACCGACACGCCCTGGGCGCCAGCGGCGAGCGCCTGGCGGTAAAAGGCATTGGACGCTTCGGCGGTGGAGAAGCCGGCGTACTGGCGAATGGTCCACGGCCGCACCGCGTACATGGTGGCCTGCGGCCCGCGCAGGAAGGGCGCGAAGCCGGGCAGGGTGTCGGCGTAGGGCAGGCCCTCGACATCGGTTTTGGTGTAGAGCGGCTTGACCGTAAGGCCTTCCGGCGTCACCCAATTCAGGTTCGCCACATCGCCATCGGGCGCCGACTTGGCAGCGGCCTTGGTCCAGGCCTCGATCGAGGGGATGCTGACTTCGGGTGCCTTGCTCATGTCTCTTCCTTTTTTAAGGCGCTTGACTTCCTGACGAGAACGCATGATACTGCATCCATAATTATGAATGCAAGACCCTCTTCACATATTCTTGTTCCACCCGCACTGTACGAACAGGTGGCCGAGCGTTTGCGCGCGCGGATCTACGCTCACGAGCTGGTGCCTGGCGGCTGGATCGACGAGCAAGCGCTCGCTCTGGAGTATGGGATCAGCCGCACGCCCCTGCGCGAAGCGCTGAAAGTACTCGCCGCCGAGGGCCTGGTGGTACTCAAGCCGCGCCGAGGCTGTTACGTGACCCAACTGTCGGAGGAGGACATCGACGAGGTCTTTCCCGTCATGGCCATGCTCGAAGGCCGGGTCGCCGAACTGGCCGCGCGCCGTGCCACCAGCGCCGACTTTTCGCGTCTCGCCGCGATTCACGAGGACCTCGAAAAGCATGCCGCGGCCAACAACGCCGACCGCTTCTTCGAAGCCAACCAGCGCTTCCACACCGCCTTGCAGGAAATCGCCGGCAACCGCTATCTCGCGCAGCTCATCGACGACGCGCGCAAGGTCATCAAGCTCACCCGCCGTGACTCCTTGCGCCTCGAAGGCCGCCTGAAGCAATCGCTGCAGGAGCACCGCGAAATCCTCGA
>CAZYTN010000077.1:0-9314 GCA_964650115.1 uncultured Sulfuritalea sp. | reverse complement strand
CTGCCCTTCTGGCTGGCGCTCTCCGGCGCGGCAACGGCCTGGTACCTCTACATCGCGCGCCCGGACCTGCCGGCCGTGATCAAGGCAAAGTCCGGAGTGCTGGCGACCATCCTCGAAGAGAAATACGGCTTCGACCGCTTCAACGACTGGTTCTTCGCCGGCGGCGCGCGCCTGCTCGGTCGCGGATTGTGGAAGGGCGGCGACCAGATCCTGATCGATGGCGTGATGGTGAACGGCTCTGCCGGAGCAGTGGGCTGGATATCCGGCCTGGTCCGGCTGTTCCAGACCGGTCGCATCTACCAGTACGCGTTCGGCATGATATTTGGCGTCTTTGCGCTGCTGACGCTCTGGATCAGCAGAGCCTGATGCGAGCGCAAACAAATGCAAATGCACACCGGCCTGATGGAATAAGAAACCGATGAATTCGCAACTCCTGAGTCTTGCAATCTGGGTCCCCATCCTCGGCGCCGTGCCGGTGTTTGCGGCAGGTTCCGAACGCCGCACTCTGGTGCGCTGGCTGGCACTGGCGGTGGCCGTTGCCGGTTTCCTGGTGACGATCCCGCTGTTTACCCGTTTCGACGCGACGCAAAGCGGGATGCAGTTCGTCGAGCAGGCGCCCTGGATCACCCGCTTCAATGTCCAGTACCTGCTGGGGGTTGACGGCATTTCGATGCCCTTCATCCTGCTCAATAGCCTGATCACCGTGCTGGTGGTGCTGGCCGGCTGGGAAGTGATCGAAGAGAAGCAGGCGCAGTACATGGGTGCCTTCCTGGTGATGTCCGGCCTGATGAACGGCATCTTCTGCGCGCTGGACGGCGTGCTGTTCTACGTCTTCTTCGAAGCCTCTCTGATCCCGATGTACATCATCATCGGCGCCTGGGGCGGACCGAACCGCGTCTATGCGGCCTTCAAGTTCTTCCTCTATACGCTGCTCGGCTCGCTGCTGATGCTGGTCGCGCTTATCTGGCTGTTCCTCGAGTCCGGCGGCAGCTTCAACATCCTCGACTGGCACCAGTTGCCGATCGGGATCAAGCCGCAAATCCTGATTTTCATCGCCTTCCTTGTTTCCTTCGCGGTCAAGGTGCCGATGTGGCCGGTGCATACCTGGCTGCCGGATGCCCACGTCGAGGCGCCCACTGGCGGCTCGGTGGTACTGGCCGCGATCGCCCTGAAGCTCGGCGCCTACGGTTTCGTCCGGTTTTCGTTGCCCATCGTGCCCGACGCCAGCCATTACCTGGCGCCGATGATGATCGCGCTCTCCCTGATCGCCGTGGTTTACATTGGCTTCGTCGCCCTGGTGCAGACCGACATGAAGAAGCTGATCGCCTATTCGTCGATCTCGCACATGGGTTTCGTCACTCTCGGCTTCTTCATCTTCAATCAGATCGGCATTGAAGGCGCCCTGGTGCAGATGATCTCGCACGGCTTCATCTCCGCGGCGATGTTCCTTTGCGTCGGCGTCATGTACGACCGCATGCATTCGCGCATGATCGCCGATTACGGTGGTGTGGTGAATACCATGCCGAAGTTCGCCGCGTTGTTCGTCTTCTTCGCCATGGCCAATTCCGGTTTGCCGGCCACCTCCGGTTTCGTCGGCGAGTTCATGGTCATCCTCGGCGCGATCAAGACCAATTTCTGGCTCGGCTTTGCCGCCGCCACGACCCTGATCCTCGGCGCGGCCTACACGCTGTGGATGATCAAGCGCGTGGTCTTCGGCGCGGTGGGCAACGGCCATGTCGCCGCACTCGAGGATATCGGTGCCCGCGAATTTCTGGTGCTCGGATCGCTGGCGGCTTGCGTCCTGGCCATGGGCCTCTACCCCTTCCCCTTCACCGAAGTGATGCATGCATCGGTGGATAACCTGCTCAAGCATGTTGCGGCAAGCAAACTGTAATGAACGCAAATGAGCGGCACACGACACGAGAGACACGAGAGAAGCGATGCTGAATAATTTCGTGATGCCCGACCTGTACCCGGCGGCGCCGGAGATTTTTCTCCTGCTGATGTCCTTCCTGGTGCTGTTTGTCGATTTGATATTCGGCGCCACGCACCGCTGGATGGCGGCCATGCTGACCGTGGTCACGCTGCTCGGTTGCGCGGCGATCACCCTGGTCACCTCCGACGGGCAGACCACGCTGACCTTCAGCAACATGTTCGTCGACGACCTGCTGTCCGACTTCCTCAAGTTGCTGACCTACCTCGCCGTGATCATGATGGTGATCTACGGTCGCCAGTACATGGCCGAGCGCGGCCTGGACAAGGGCGAGTTTTATTTGCTGGTGCTCTACGCCACGCTGGGCATGATGGTGATGATCTCGGCGGCGAACTTCCTGACCATGTATCTTGGTCTGGAACTGATGTCGCTCTCGCTCTATGGCCTGGTCGCCATCGATCGCGACAATTCGCGCTGTACCGAGGCAGCGATGAAGTATTTCGTGCTCGGTGCGCTCGCTTCAGGCCTGCTGCTCTACGGCATGTCGATGATCTACGGCGCCACCGGCAGCCTGGAACTCGGTGGCGTGGCGCAGGCCCTGTATCAGGGACATTCGGAAAAAGCCGTGCTGATCCTGGGCCTCGTCTTCCTCGTTGCCGGCGTCGCCTTCAAGCTCGGGCTGGTGCCCTTCCACATGTGGATTCCCGACGTCTATCACGGCGCGCCTACTGCGGTGACGATGTTCATCGGCTCGGCACCGAAGCTTGCCGCCTTCGCCATGGCCCTGCGCCTTCTGGTCTATGGGTTGTTCGGGCTGGCGGTGGATTGGCAGAAGATGCTGTTGATCATGGCCGTGCTCTCGATCGGTCTCGGCAACCTGGCCGCCATCGCGCAAAGCAACATCAAGCGCATGCTTGCGTACTCGGCGATTTCCCACATGGGCTACATGGTGCTCGGCCTGATGTCGGGCCTGGTCGGCGGTCAGGTGGATCCGTTTACGGCCGTCAATGCCTACAGTTCGGCGCTGTACTACACGGTCGCCTATGTCCTGATGTCGCTGGGCGCCTTCGGCATGGTGCTGCTGCTGTCGCGCGCCGGCTACGAAGCGGAAAACCTGGAGGACTTCAAGGGCCTCAACAAGCGCAGCCCGTGGTTTGCGGCGATGATGCTGATCATCATGTTCTCCATGGCCGGCATCCCCTTCTTCATCGGCTTCTTCGCCAAATTCGCCGTGCTGCTGGCAGCAATCAAGGCAGGCTACACGGCGGTGGCCGTGATTGCCGTGATGTTCTCGCTGGTGGGAGCCTTCTACTACCTGCGTGTGGTCAAGCTCATGTATTTCGACGCGCCGGTGGATTCGGCGCCGATCACCGCCGGCCTCGATGTGCGCGTCCTGCTGTCGCTCAACGGCCTGGCCGTTGCTGCATTCGGCCTGTTCCCCGACGCGGTGATGCTGGTCTGCACCACTACGCTGATGCGCTCGTTGTAAGTTGCGCGTTCGTGCCGGGCCGCCAAGCCGTCATGCCTGATCCGCATGGCGGCTTTGTCTTATGTCCGCGCCGCAGGCGCGGACGGTATCCCCCGGTGGGATATGTCCGCGCCGCAGGCGCGGACGGTATCCCCCCGTTGGGATTGGCGCTTCCCTGTCGCGCTGATATAAGATAGTTCGTTGCCTTGCACGTTCCAGTTTCAATCATTGGCCCGATGCGTACATGAATGACTCCGACCTGATCGAACACACCATCGCCAGCGAGCCGGTTTTTGACGGCAAGCTGTTGCATGTTCGGCGCGACACCGTGCGGCTGCCGAACGGACACGAAACCGTGCGCGAGTGGATTGCGCATCCCGGTGCCGTGGTGGTGGTGGCGACGCTTGACAACGGCAAACTGCTGCTCGAGCGCCAGTTTCGCTATCCCTTGCAGCGCGTCTTTGTCGAACTGCCGGCCGGCAAGATCGATCCGGACGAACATCCGCTGGACACCGCCAAGCGCGAACTGCGCGAAGAGACCGGGCACCAGGCCAAATTCTGGCGGCACCTGGCGACCATGCATCCGTGCATCGGCTACTCCGACGAGCGCATCGAAATCTTCTGGGCCCATGGCCTGATTTACGTCGGTCACCAGCGCGACCACGGCGAGTTTCTCGACATCATCGAGATGAGCGTGGCCGATGCGCTGCAGGCGGTGCACGACGGCGAGATCACCGATGGCAAGACCATCAGCGCCCTGATGTGGGCCGACAAGATCGAGTCGGGCACCTGGCGGGTTCCGGACTGAGCGATGGACAAGCTTGACGGCGCCAGTCCGCACGACGACCTGGATCTCGATCCCTCCGGCGGCCACACGCTGGAAGCATTGCATGTGCTCGCCGAGATTTCGAGCAATCTCGCCGATGAAGACGATCTCGACGAACTGCTGGGCCGCTTTCTCGGCACCATGATTCGCCTGGCCAAGGCCGATGCTGGGGTGGTGCGGGTGCTGACCAGCGACGGCGAACACCTGCGCATGGTCGCTTCGCGCGGCCTGCCGCCGGCCGTGGTGGAAAAGGAGCGCCTGGTTTCGCGCGACTGCGGCTTGTGCGGGATTGCCATTGGCCAGAACCGGCCCCTGTTCGACATCGACCTGACCGGCTGCGACGAGCGCACCGGCGGCAATTTTTTCAAGACCGGCTGCCAGGCCATGGTGGTGGTGCCGCTATCGAATGCGGGGCGACTGCTCGGCACCTACAACCTGTTCCTGCCTGAAGCTTTCGAACTGCCCGAGGAAGTTGCGCTGCTGTTCCGCTCCATCGGCGAGCATCTCGGCATGGCGCTGGAGAATGCGCGGCTCAAGCGCGAAAACCTGCGCATCGTGCTGACCAGCGAGCGGCAGATGATGGCCGCCGAAATCCACGATTCGCTGGCGCAGACGCTGGCCTACATGAAAATGCGCATGGCCATGCTGAATGATGCGATCGACGACCAGTCGCTGGAGCGCAGCGCCAAGTATGCCGGCGACGTCAGCCAGGCGCTGGACGACGCCTATGGACACTTGCGCGAGCTGCTGGTGCAGTTTCGCAGCCGCATGGACCCGATGGGCCTCGAACATGCCTTGCAGGGGCTGGCCTGCGGCTTCCAGGAACGCACCGGCATTTCCCTGCGCTATGAGAACAAGCTGACCGACCTGCGCCTCGAACCGGAAAAGGAAAGCCAGGTCTTCCACATCCTGCAGGAGGCGCTGGCCAACGTCGCGCGCCATTCCGGCGCCACCGAGGCCCGCATGACGCTGGAAGCGGCCGGCGACTATTACAACGCCACGATCGAAGACAACGGGCGTGGTGGGCAGGGCTTCTTCGCCATCGCCAATCGCGTCGGCGGCTTCCAGGAACATCCGGGGCTGCGCGATCATTTCGGTCTCGCGATCATGCGCGAACGGGCGCAGAAAATCGGTGGCCATCTCGAAGTCGCCAACCTGCCGCAGGGCGGTTTCCGCGTCCGACTCAGCTTTCCGCCCGGGGGAGATGTCCTCACATGAGCGCTCCCCGCCGGGCCGTCCCAAGGGGGGCGCAGCCAACCCACGGAGCCGCGGAGCGGCGAACCACCGTCACCCCTTCGCCTGGCGAGGGGGCTGGGGGGAGAGTAGTTCAATGAACACGCAGATCAACAGCGAACCGATCCGCGTCCTGCTGGTGGACGATCACACCCTGTTTCGCAAGGGGCTCGCCGAACTGCTCGAGCAGCGCGGCACCATCAAGGTCGCCGGCATCGCCGGCAACGCCGACGATGCCTGCCGCCTGCTGGCCGAGGCGAGGCCCGACGTCATCATCACCGACCTCAACATGCCGCCCAACGGCGGCCTCAGCCTGCTGCGCCAACTGGTCGCGGATGGCTGGAACGGCCCGGTACTGGTCCTCACTGTCAGCGATGCCGAGGACGATCTCGCCGCCGCGCTGCAGGCCGGCGCCAAGGGTTACCTGCTGAAGGACATGGAACCGGAAGACGTGGTCGACGCCGTGCAGCGCGCGGTGCGCGGTGAAACCGTGGTGGCCCCGGCGATGACGCTCAAGCTGGTCAACCTGCTGCAGGGCGGCAATGCCGCCGCGACCAAGGCCGATACCCTGAAGCTGCTGACGGCGCGCGAGCACGAGATACTCCAGCAGTTGTCGCAAGGCCTGTCGAACAAGGCCATCGCCCGCGTGCTCGACATCAGCCATGACACCGTCAAGCTGCACGTCAAGCACATCCTGGCCAAGCTCAATCTCACTTCGCGTGTCGAGGCCGCCGTCTTTGCCGTCGAGCAAAAGGCGGCGGGGCAGGGCCGGCGCAGTTAGCGGCATTCAATCTGCCGCACCCTCCTGCGCCGCCTGGCGCATCACCTGCAGCAGGGCCTGCGGCGGTTGCGCCCCCGACGCGGCCAGCCGGTTGTTGAAAATGAAGAAGGGCACGCCATTGATCCCCTTGCGTCGCGCCTCGTCGGCGCCGCCGCGCACGGCCTCGGCATCCCCGGTCGATTCAAGATAGCGCAGCACGGCCTCGCGCTCCATGCCGCAGGCGGCGGCCACATCGGCCAGTACCGCGCGGTCGCCGACATGCCGTCCTTCGAGGAACTGCGCGGCGAAGAGAGCTTCGACCAGCGCCGCAGCTACCGTAGCGTCAGCGCCATCCGCAAGGGATACCGTCTCCGGCTTTGCCGTAGACATAACTATTGACTGCGCGTGGTGAATCAGCCGATGTGCGTTGAGCGTGTTGGCGCGCAGCTCGATCTTCTCGAAGGCGAAGGCTATGCCGGCCGGTCGGCCCGCCTCGCTGACGCGCTGCCAGAGTTCCTCCAGTTGTTTTGCCCCGCCGAATTTCCTTTCCAGGAAGGGCCGGTAGGGCTCGCCCGCTTCCGGCGTCTCAGGGTTGAGGAAGAAGGGCCGCCAATGGACCGTCACCTCGCAAGCGGGTTGTTCCTCGCGCCACAGTTCCAGCGCGCGGTCGAGATGGCGCTTGCCGATGAAGCACCAGGGGCAGACCACGTCGGAAACGACATCGATGCACATCGTGTTCATGGTCGGCCCACCTCCAGAACAATCTTGCCGATATGCCGGCTCGATTCCATCAGGCGGTGTGCTTCGGCCGCCTGCGCCAGCGGAAAGCGGGCGAACAGGTGCGGCAGCAATTCGCCGCGCGCCAGCGCCGGCCAGATGTTGGCGGCCAGTGCATCGCGGATCGCGGTCTTCTCGGCCAGGGTGCGCGGGCGCATGGTCGAGCCGGTGATGGTCAATCGCTTCAGCATCACCGGCATCAGGTCGGCTTCGCCCTTGCTGCCTTCGAGGAAGGCCACATACACCAGGCGTCCGTCGCGCCGCAGCGAAGCCAGGTTGCGCTGCAGGTAGGGCGCGCCGACCATGTCGAGAATCACGTCGACGCCGGCGCCGCCCGTGATGCGCTTCACTTCCTCGGCAAAGTCCGCGCTGCGGTAATTGATCGCGTGCGCCGCACCGGCGCCGCGGCAAAAGGCGGCCTTCTCCTCGCTGCCGACGGTGACGATGCACTCGACGCCAAGGTGCTTCGCCAACTGGATGGCGACCAGTCCGATACCGCTCGATCCGCCATGCACCAGCAGGCGCTCGCCCTGCTTCAAGCGGCCGAGGTCGACCAGATTGGCCCATACCGTGAACCAGGTTTCCGGCAGTGCGGCCGCCGTGGCGAAGTCCATCCCTCGCGGC
The DNA here is from genome assembly GCA_964650115.1 of uncultured Sulfuritalea sp. Classification (GTDB taxonomy): domain Bacteria; phylum Pseudomonadota; class Gammaproteobacteria; order Burkholderiales; family Rhodocyclaceae; genus Sulfuritalea. Next base: position 1,693 of record CAZYTN010000077.1, on the reverse strand, counting down.
ACCGGCAGCGCATGGCCGGCCGCCGCCACGCAGTATTCGGCATAGCCGCCACCGGGTGTCAGCGCCGTCACGCCAGCGCCGACTTTCCATTCCGTCACGCCATCGCCCAGCGCCGCAACCTTTCCCGCGACTTCGAGGCCCAGCACGGGCGAGGCATCCGGCGGCGGCGGGTAACGGCCCGAGCGCTGCAGCACGTCGGGGCGATTGACGCCGGCGTAAGCCACCTCGATCAGGATCTGGCCAGGGCCGGGTGTCGGCGTCGGGCCTTCGACCAGCGTCATGCAGTCGGCGTCGCCGCCGTTGCCGTGGGCAATGTATTTCATCGTGCGGTGCTCCTTTGCGGGTGATGGGCGAGTCTAGCAGGGGCGGAGCGGCTGGCGACCCGGCGATTGGCGCGCGCATCATGGCTTTGGACGGTATGCTTCGTCGCCATGAACGACCCGAAACAGCATGCCGGTCTGCTTGTTTGTGTCCTCTCGGCCACCTTGGCCTGCGCATCGCCTGCGGTCGCCGATGTGCTTGCCAAGGCTGCGCGAGCGATCGGCGTGCTGACGCTGCCGCAGGTCTTCGGCAGCGAACCCTGCGCGAAGTTCGAGCCGAGTCCGGTGGCGGTCCATCGTGCGCCGGGAGCGCGCGAGGCGTTCGCCGAGGTGTTCCTGCGCTCCGACTCGACGCAGGAGGGCGCGGGCGGTTGTGCCTCTTCCGAGGTTATGGTGCGGGATCGCGCGAGCGGCGCCGTGCAGGAGTTGCCGGCGGTCGAATACGGCTACGAGCAGCCGGGAGCCGTGGTTACGGCGCGGCGCGGGAAATGGTACGAGATCCGTTTGCAGGGTGGTACAGGATGGGTGCGTCCGGGCGACCCGGCGACATTCATTCCGCTCGATGAGTTGCTGCGCGACAAACTGCTTTACCTGCGCGCGGGCGCGGCCGGCGATGCGCGTGCTTCGCCTGATGGTCCGCCCTTGCGCCTCGATGGCCGCTTTGCCGACAGCCGTTCGCTTACCGTGTCGCTGCTGTCCATGGCCCGGCGCGACGGCAAGCTCTGGGTCCGGGTCGAGTTGAGCGACGGACCGCCCTGCGCCGAGCCGAAGGCAAGCCCGACGAAGAGGCGCGTCTGGCTGCCCTTCCACGGCCCGGACGGGCGGCCCAATCTCTGGTTCCATTCGCGGGGCTGCTGAGGATCGGCGTTGATGCCGAAAAGTCGGCGCTGGCGCCACGGCGTAAGATGCCTTCCCATGTCTGACGTCGTTGCGCAATCCCCGTCCCCCATCGACCTGTTGGTGATCGGCGGCGGCATCAATGGCGCGGGGATCGCCCGCGATGCGGCGGGGCGCGGGCTTTCGGTGACATTGATCGAACGCGGCGACCTGGCCGGTGCGACCTCGTCGTGTTCCTCGAAGCTGGTGCACGGCGGGCTGCGCTATCTGGAGCAGTTCGCCTTCCGCCTGGTGGCGGAGGCCCTGGCGGAGCGCGAGACCCTGCTGCGCATGGCGCCGCATCTGGTCTGGCCCGCGCGTTTCGTCATGCCCCATGTGCCCTCGCTGCGGCCGCGCTGGATGATTCGCGCCGGGCTGTTCCTCTACGACCACCTCGGCGGCCATCACGCCGATGCCTTGCTGCCGGGGTCCGGCGCGGTGCGGCTGGACCGGCCGCCCTATGACGCCGGCCTGCAGGCGCGCTATCGCCACGGCTT
>CAZYTN010000076.1:0-9405 GCA_964650115.1 uncultured Sulfuritalea sp. | reverse complement strand
AGCCCGGCGACAAGACCGGCGACGGCTTCAACAATGTCTGGCACGTCGCCAGGCCTTGACCGTCATTTAACGTGAAACAACACGTCCGGAGCGACTGGTGCTAATCGAGCGCAGCGAGCCGATCAATAGCCTCCCCGCGAGGGGGCGAGGCGGGGTTTCGCACCGCATGCGTTGCGCCGCCGCAGCCGGCTGGCTGTGCAAAGCCAGCCGTGGGCCGCGGAGCGGATGGGAGGGGCGGGCCTTCAATTCGCCTTTCGCGTGTTTCATCATCAGCGCGTGGCTCTCGCGGCCATGAGCGTCAAGTGAGCAGCCGCGACGCCATCGTTGCCGAAATTCCCCGTCTGCGCCGCTATGCGCGGGCGCTGACGGGGCGCGCCGATGCCGCCGACGACCTGGTGCAGGAGACCCTGCAGCGGGCGCTGGAGAAGTGGCGCCTGTGGCAGCGCGCACGCGACTTGCGGCCCTGGCTGTTCTCGATCATGCATAACCTCCACGTCGATTTCCGGCGCCGCGATCACCGCATCGACTTCTGCGACGACGATCTGCCGCTGCCGCCGCAGCGCGCCAGCCAGACGGATGCGCTGGAGCTGCGCGACCTCGAGCGCGCGCTGGCGCTGCTGCCCGCGGACCAGCGCGAAGTGCTGTTGCTGGTCGGTCTCGAGGAATTGAGCTACAGCGAAGTCGCCCGCGCGCTGAGTATCCCGCAGGGCACCGTGATGTCCCGCCTGTCGCGCGCACGCACGCGCCTCAGGGCGCTCCTGGCCGGGGAAACGGCACCGCATCTGAAAGTGGTGATCACATGAATACCCCGATTTCCGACGACGACCTGCACGCCTACGCCGACGGCCAGCTCGACCCGGCGCGCCTGATGCAGGTCGAAACCTGGCTTGCCGGCCATCCCGAAACGCGCGCGCAGGTCGAGGAATGGCGCGCCCAGGCCGCCGGTCTGCACCGCGCCTATGACCGCGTACTCGACGAGCCCGTCCCGGCGCGGCTGATTCCCGCCGCCAACGCGGCGCCGTATTGGCCCAATTCGCTCGATGCGCGCAAGCTGGCCGCCGTGGCCTGGCTGCTGTTCGGCGCCGCCATCGGCTTTTTCCTGCGCGGCGAAACTTCCCGCGACGCGGGTTCTGCCGTGGCGCTGAATTCGCTGCCGCGCCAGGCGGCGGTGGCCCATGCCGTGTTCATCCCCGAAGTCCGCCACCCGGTCGAAGTCGGCGCCGACCAGGAAGCCCACCTGGTCGCCTGGCTGTCCAAGCGCCTCGGTGCGCCGCTCAAGCCGCCGCAACTGGAGGAAACCGGCTACCGGCTGGTCGGCGGCCGCCTGTTGCCCGGCGACAGCGGCGAAGTGGCCCAGTTCATGTACGAAAATGCGGCCCGCAACCGCCTGACGCTGTACGTCCGCCCCGCTGCGCCCAAGCAGGCCGACACCGCCTTCCGCTATGCGCGCGAGAACGGCATCGATGTCTTCTACTGGACCGACAGTCGCTTCGGCTACGCCTTATCCGGCAACACAGGACGCGAAGACATGCTGCGCCTGGCGACCGTGGTGTATCGACAGCACGACAAATAACGCGCCATACGCTTGTCGATTCACGCGGCATCCTGCTTGCGACGCAGAATCTCCCCGACCTCGGGAAACATGGCGGCGAGACGTTCGACATCCTCGGGCCGATCGACATCCCACAGCTTCGCCTGCTCGGCCCAGCGCCAGCCCATCGCGGCAAGGCTTTGCCGGGTCTGCGCCATGACCTGCCCGGTTCCCCAGTCGATCCCGGCAAAGGCTGCGGCTGACGGCGTTTTCATGCCGATCAGGACATAGCCGCCGTCTTCGACGGGAATCAGCACCGCATCGCGATCCGCCAGAGACCGCGCCGCCTCGCGCAACTGCGCGGCACTCAGCACGGGGCAGTCGGTGCCGATCACCAGCGTTCCCGCCGCTGTCGGCGATTCCCGCACCGCCGCCAGCATGCGCTGGCCCAGATCGCCCGGAACTTGCGGCAGGATGCGCAGCGGGCCAAGCTCGCGACATCGAATGAAGTCGCGATGCCCGGGATCGCCATCGCACCAGAGACTGACGGGGCCGACATCGGCTTCGAGTGCCATGGCCACGGCCCGCTGCAGCATCCAGGTTTGCAGTCTTGCCGCTCCTTCCGCGCCGAGCAGGGGAATCAGCCGCGTCTTGACCTGTCCCGCAACCGGCGCGCGCGCCAGGATGGCCACGCCGACCCGCGCCGATGGTTCAGGATTCGCGGGGCGCATAGCCATAGTCCAGCGCCAGGCGTCGCGGGTCGGCGCCGAAGTAAAAGCGCAGGCGCAGCCACCACATGCGCAGGATCGTGCGCCACACGCCCTGCGTCTCCCAGCGCCGCCCCGAGGTCCTCACCCGTGCCGCCAGGCAGGCCGGGCGCCCCTTCTGCAGAAGCCGGCGCGACAGTTCGATATCCTCCATCAGCGGAATATCCGCGAAACCCCCGACCGCAGCGAAAGCCGCGCGCGCGACAAACATGGCCTGATCGCCGGTGGCAATGCCCGTCAGGCGCGAACGCCGGTTCATCAGCGCGCCCACCACCGGCAGCCAGGCGGACTTGCCCTCGATCTGCACATCGAAGCGCCCCCAGTGATGGCCGGCTGCGATGGCTTGCGCGACGAGCCGGTCGGCGCCTTCCGGCAATCGGGTGTCCGCATGCAGAAAAAGCAATACACCGGCGCGTGCCGCGGCGGCGCCGGCGTTCATCTGACTGGCCCGGCCACGGGGAGCCTCGAGCACCCGATCCGCAAGAGGCCCGGCCAGTTCGACGCTGCCATCCGCACTGCCGCCGTCCACGACGATGACTTCCACGCCACCGGCACGCAAAGGCGCCAGCGCTTCCAGCGCGGCAACGATGCCTGGCGCTTCGTTCAACACCGGCAGGATGATCGAGAGCCCCGCCACGGCTTGCATCAGGCGCCTCGCCGCCAGGTGTGGAAGCGCTGCACCCAGGTCAGCAGTCGTGCAGGCGCATGGGCTTTCTTCCATACCCCGGCGACATACTTGTTGGCCTCGGCCAGGGTCGGGTAGATGTGGATGGTGCCAAGGATCTTGTTGAGGCCGATGCCCTGCTTCATCGCCAGCACGTATTCGGCGATCAGGTCGCCGGCGTGCTCGCCGACGATGGTGACGCCGAGGATGCGGTCCTTGCCCGGCACGGTCAGCACCTTGACGAAACCGTGCGCCTCGCTGTCGGCAATCGCCCGGTCGAGGTCGTCGATGTCGTAGCGACTGACTTCATGCGCGATGCCCTTTTCCTTCGCCTCGGTTTCGTTGAGCCCGACGCGCGCGACTTCCGGCTCGACGAAGGTCGCCCAGGGGATCACCGAGTAATCCGCCCTGAACTTCTTGAACGGATCGAACAGCGCATTGACCGCCGCATACCAGGCCTGGTGCGCGGCGGTGTGGGTGAACTGCCAGGGGCCGGCGACATCGCCGGCGGCATAGATGTTGGGGTAGGTGGTCTGCAGGAACTCGTTGGTGTCGACCGTGCGCGTTGTGCTCACGCCGATGTCTTCGAGGCCGTAGCCCTTGAGGTTGGCGACGCGGCCTACCGCGACCAGCACCGCGTCGAAGGGAATCCGCACTTCGCGACCCTCATGTTCGGCGATCAGGACCTTCTCGCCGTTATCGACGACGAAAGCCTTGGCCTTGTTGTCGAGCAGCACGGCTATGCCTTCCTTGCGGAAGCGTGCGGCGACCAGTTCCGAGACTTCCGGATCCTCGCGGATCATCAGGCGCGGCAGCATTTCCACCTGCGTGACCTGGGCGCCGAAGCGGGCGAAGGCTTGCGTCAGTTCGCAGCCGATCGGCCCGCCGCCCAGCACCACAAGGCGCTTCGGCAGTTCACGCAGGTTCCATACCGTGTCGGACGTCAGGTAGCCGACCTCCTCGATGCCGGGAATCGGCGGCACGAAAGGCCGCGCGCCGGCGGCGATGACGATGCTGCGCGTGCTCATGCGTTCGCTAGCGCCGCCGTTGCGCGTGACTTCGACTTCCCAGGGCGAGACGATTTTCGCGCTACCCTCGATCACGTCGACGCCGAGTTCGGTGTAGCGTTCGATGGAATCATGCGGCTCGACGGTACGCACGATCATTTGCACCCGCTCCATCACATCCGCAAACGAAAAGTCGGCGCTGGCGCCACGGCAACCGAACTCCGCTGCGCGATGCGTGTGCGACAAAAACTTCGCCGAGCGGATCAGCGCCTTGGATGGCACGCAACCGGTGTTGAGGCAGTCGCCGCCGAGCTTGTGCTTTTCGATCAGGGTGACTTTCGCCTTGACCGCGGCGGCGATGTAGGCCGTCACCAGGCCGGCGCTGCCGCCGCCGATGACGACGAGGTTACGATCGAAGCGTGTTGGCTTGGTCCAGCGCGCATAGACCTGGCGCGCCTTGATGCTGTCGACGACCTTCTTCGCGATAAGCGGGAAGATGCCGAGCAGGGCAAACGAGGCGATCAGGCCCGGCGAGAGGATGCCGCGCAGACTGGTCACGCCTGCAAGTTGCGTTCCGGCGTTCACGTAAACCAGCGTCCCGGCGAGCATGCCGACCTGGCTGACCCAGTAGAAGGTCGCCGCGCGCATCGGTGTCAGGCCCATCAGCAAGTTGATCATGAAGAAGGGAAACACCGGCACCAGGCGCAGGGTGAAGAGATAAAAGCCGCCTTCCCTTTCGACGCCGAGGTCGATCGCGCGCAGGCGATCGCCGAAACGGCTCTGCACCCAGTCGCGCAGAAGAAAGCGCGAGGCGAGAAAGGCCAGCGTGGCGCCGAGCGACGAGGCAAAGGAGACCAGGATCGTGCCCCACAGCAGGCCGAAGATCGCCCCGGCGACGAGCGTCATCATGGCCGCACCGGGCAGCGACAGGCCGGTAACGGCGACGTAGGCAAGGAAGAACAGCAGCGCCGCCGTCAGCGGTTGCGCCGCGCGCCAGTTCTCGATGGCCGCCTGCTGGCCCTTGAATGCATCAAGGCTGAAATGGCGGCCGAGATCGAGCGCGAAGTACGCCACGACGACGATGGCAATGACCAGCCCCAGCAGGATCTTGCGCAACGGCAATACTTTCTCCCGATTCGAATCACCGGATGAGCAAATGCCATCCGCTTCCGCTACCAGTCGGCGGAGGAGCCGACTACCTTACATTGCCTAGCCGCTTTACGTAAGTCCGCGGCGGTGGGTACGCGACGACAGGCTGCTTGCTTCGGCCAGACTTAGGATGGGCTCAAAGCACTTATTGCATTGCAGCAATTTCGCGCTAAGATAAGATCATAAGCTCAGGGAGAGCGCTCATGACCCAGATTCAAGCCAGCAATTCCGAGTACATCGAAAACCGTACCTTCGACGAAATCAGCGTCGGTGACAGCGCCAGGCTGGTGCGCACGCTGCGCCAGGAAGACATCCAGATGTACGCCATCATGTCCGGCGACATCAATCCCTCGCACGTCGATCCGGAGTACGCGCATTCCTCGATGCTGCGCGAGGTCATCGCCCACGGCATGTGGGGCGGCGCGCTGATCTCCAACGTGCTCGGCACCCAGTTTCCCGGCCCGGGCACGGTCTACAAGGATCAGACGCTGCACTTCTCTCTCCCGGTGCGTGTCGGCGACACGCTGACCGTCACCATCACCTGCGAAAAGAAATTCCCGCGCACCCATCACATGGTGTTCGATTGCCTGTGCACCAACCAGGATGGGCAGAAGGTCATCAGCGGCACCGCAGAGGTCCTGGCGCCCACCGAAAAAATCAAGCGCCTGAAGGCCAATCTGCCGGATTTCAAACTCTCCGCAACCCGCAAGGCGCGCTTCGAACATCTGCTGGAAATCACCAGGGGACTGACCCCGGTCTCGATGGCGGTAGCCCATCCCTGCGATACCGAATCGCTCAAAGGGGCGTTGCTGGCGCGCGATCGCGGCCTGATCATCCCGACCCTGATCGGCCCCGAGGACAAAATCCGCCAGATCGCGGAGGGCAACCAGCTCGACCTCTACGGCTGCACCCTGATCAATGTCGCTCACAGCCATGCCGCTGCCGAAGTCGCCGTGTCCCTGGCGCGCGAAGGCCAGGTCGAGGCACTGATGAAGGGCTCCCTGCACACCGACGAACTGATGAGCGAAGTGGTCGACAAGGCCACCGGCCTGCGCACCGACCGCCGCATCAGCCATGTCTTCCTGATGGATGTGCCGACCTATCCGCGCCTGCTGTTCATCACCGATGCCGCGGTGAACGTCGCACCCGATCTCGCCGCCAAGGTCGACATCGTGCAGAACGCCATCGACCTGGCGCGCATGCTGAAGGTCGCCGATCCCAAGGTGGCGATCCTCGCCGCGGTGGAAACGGTCAACATCACGATGCAGGCCACGCTCGACGCCGCCGCCCTGTGCAAGATGGCCGACCGCGGCCAGATTACCGGCGGCCTGCTGGACGGCCCGCTGGCCTTCGACAACGCCATCTCGACCGTGGCCGCGCGCACCAAGGGCATCAAGTCGGCCGTCGCCGGCCAGGCCGACATCCTGCTGGTGCCCGACATCGAATCCGGTAACATGCTGGCCAAGCAACTGGAATACCTGGCCGACGCGCTGACCTCGGGCATCGTGCTCGGCGCCCGGGTGCCGATCGTGCTGACCAGCCGCGCCGACACAGCCGAAACGCGCACCGCGTCCACCGCCGTGGCGATGGTCATGGCCCATGCCAAACGCAAGAAAATCTGACGACAAACAACCGTGGCCGATGCAATACTCACCCTCAATGCCGGGTCCTCCTCGATCAAGTTCGCCCTGTTCGCCCGCGAAGCCGAAATACCGCGCAAGCCGGAACTGGTCGGCCAGATCGACGGCATCGGCGCTGCCGGCGGGCAAGCCGCGCACCTCAGGGTCAAGGATGGCGCCGGACGCGTCGCGGTCGACATCGATCTCGATCTCGACAGCACGACGCAGTCCCCGCACAAGGCGGCGCTGGGTCTTCTGGTGGATCGGCTGCGCAGCAGCGACGCGGGCTGGCGCATCGCCGGCGTCGGCCATCGCATCGTGCATGGCGCACAGAAGTTTTCGCAGCCGGTCGTGCTCGACAGCGCCATGGTCGACACCCTGCGCGGCTTCACGCCGCTGGCGCCCCTGCATCAGCCGCACAACCTGGCCGGCGTCGACGCCCTGACCGCCGCCCTGCCCGACACGCCGCAGATCGCCTGCTTCGACACCGCGTTCCACCGCAGCCAGCCCGAACTGGCGCAACTGTTCGCGCTGCCGCGCGCCATCACCGCGCAAGGCGTGCGCCGCTACGGCTTCCACGGCCTGTCCTACGAATACATTGCCGAGGTGCTGCCGCAGCATCTCGACCCCGGCCTTGCCCGCGGCCGCGTCATCGTCGCCCACCTGGGCAATGGCGCCTCGATGTGCGGCATGAAGGATCTGAAGAGCCAGGCCTCGACCATGGGCTTCACCGCCGTCGATGGCCTGATGATGGGCACCCGCACCGGCAACCTCGATCCCGGCGTGCTGCTCTACCTGATGGACTACCGGAAGATGGACAGCAAGGCCCTGACCGCGCTGCTTTACAAGGAATCCGGCCTGCTCGGGGTATCCGGCATCAGCCAGGACATGCGCGTGCTGCTCGAATCGACGGCGCCCGAGGCGCGCGAGGCCATCGATCTGTTCTGCTATCGCATCGTGCGCGAAATCGGCTCGCTCGCGGCCGCGCTGGGCGGACTCGATGCGCTGGTATTCACCGGCGGCATCGGCGAGCATGGGGCGCCGGTGCGCGACCAGGTGTGCGCCCGGCTCGGCTGGCTCGGCGTGCGCCTGGATGCCGCGGCAAACGCCGCCAACGCGACAAAAATTTCCGTCGTGGGCAGCCCGATCGATGTCTGCGTGATACCCACCAACGAAGAGTGGATAATCGCGCGGCACACGGCGCAGCTCATCGGCTGAGCGGGTACTTTCGCGTTTTTCCAGGCCTGTGGCCCCTGTCAACCCCCAGCGCTCGATTCGCCGACAAGCCCAAGCAATAAGCGGCCCATTTCGGCTCCGGCCCAAGTCTTGAAAAGCAGCGCCATCCCGCTGTTTTTCTTCCCATTTTCATGTGGAAAAACATACTATATCTAGTAGGGCGTACCCAACAGCCGCACTAGATGTTTTTTTAATTAATTGTTTATATTGAGTAAAATATTTTTTACTTTTCACGAACGAGAGCCGGGGTTATGCTTCGACGCTCACTGGAACCTTAATCGGATCTGACTTTCGGAAGAGACCATGGACACGACAAAAAATAATACCGAGGAATCATCAAACTACGAGTACACCGGGCAGATGGATCTGCCGCTGCCGCAAGAAATATCGGGTGAAGTGCTGGTCGAGAAATATGCCAAGGGCACTGAACGCGATGTGCGCGACGTGCGCAGCCGCGTGGCGCGTGCGCTGGCTTCGATCGAAGTGGAAGACAAGCGAAGTTTCTGGGAAGAGCGCTTCCTCGAAGCCCAGGAAAACGGCTTCGTTCCCGCCGGCCGCATCAACTCCGCCGCCGGCACCGACCTCTGCGCGACGCTGATCAACTGCTTCGTGCAGCCGGTGGGCGATTCGATTTCCGAGATCGTCGACGGCCGTCCCGGCATCTACACCGCGCTGCTGCAGGCCGCCGAAACCATGCGCCGCGGCGGCGGCGTCGGCTACGATTTCTCCTCGATCCGTCCGATCGGCGCCCACGTCAAGGGCACACAGTCGCGCGCCTCCGGCCCGGTCTCGTATATGCGCGTCTTCGACCGCTCCTGCGAGACCGTCGAATCGGCGGGTTCGCGCAGAGGGGCGCAGATGGGTGTTCTCCGCTGCGACCACCCGGACATCGAGGAATTCATCCACGCCAAGGATGCCGGCGACCTGACCAACTTCAACATTTCGGTCGGCGTCACCGATCCCTTCATGCAGGCCGTCGAAGCCGACGGCGACATCGAACTGACGCATCGCGCCACGCCCTCGGCCGACATCCGGGCCGCCGGCGCCTACCAGCGCGGCGACGGCAGCTGGGTCTATCGCAAGGTGCGCGCCCGTGACCTGTGGGAGCAGATCATGCGCTCGACCTACGATCACGCCGAGCCGGGCATCCTGTTCCTCGATCGCATGAACAAGGACAACAATCTTTACTACTGCGAAACCATCGAGGCCACCAACCCCTGCGCCGAACAGCCGCTGCCGCCCTACGGCTGCTGCTGCCTGGGCTCTATCAACCTGACGCTGTTCGTCCAGGACGCCTTCAGCAAGAATCCCAGCTTCGATTTCGCCGCCTTCGGCCGCGTCATCGACACCTCGGTACGCATGCTCGACAACGTGCTCGACGCCACGCACTGGCCGCTCGAGCAGCAGTTGAAGGAAGCGCAGAACAAGCGCC
>CAZYTN010000075.1:0-9566 GCA_964650115.1 uncultured Sulfuritalea sp. | reverse complement strand
CGGACACTATCCGCCTATCCCCAGCCTCTCAAGGTGGCGCGGCCGGACGCATACGGTGATAGCGCTGCTGTATTACGCGCAGCAATTCAATGAGCAAGCGACACTCGAAGCCTATCAGACGCCGCCGCTCGACATCGGTACGCGCAATGAAGCCCGACTTAAAAAGATGGGTATCGAAGGCCTGCCGGTGCGTACCTTCCTGCGCAACAATTATTTCACGCCGACCCTGCAGACGGCGCTGGTGCTCGCGCTTGAATCAATGGGCAATGTTGCGGGACGCGATCAGGTGATCGTATTCGCGGCGCGCGCGGCCTCGGAGGTCGAGGCGCGCTACGTCAATAACTCGGTCATGATGCTCGCCCACTACAGCCGCACTGCCGCACCGCTGGCCAAGATACGCGGCGCCGACAACGTCATCGCCGGCGAAACGCGTGACGGCAAAGTGGCCATAGCGGCGCCGCTCGATTACCTTCCATGGGTCAAGCCGGTCGATGACTTCGCGCGCCGCACTGATTTGGTTGGAACCGAGCGCTGGCTGCTGGTCTCGGGCAAAGTGACGCCGCGCGCGCAGCAGGAACTCACCACCCTCGGTTGGCGCGTCAGCGACAACCTCGCCACGGCGAGGTAAGAGGAAGAAAAAAGCTCCGTGAGGAGCTTTTTTCTATGCAAATTGTCGCACAAGCGGGTTGCCACGGGAACGAGCGGGACGCCACGACTCCAGCAAGCCAAACCTGCTGCTTCTGCGCCACATCCCTACTCTACCGATACCGCCTAACGAGCAAGACAAGTTCGCCGCCGAAATGCGGTCCGCGCCACTGGCCACCGTTATTTCACAGCGTCGTGGAGATCCTTGTCGCTGACCTTCCCGGAGCGGTGCAGCCATAGCAGAATAGCCAGCGGCTTGGGAATATTGCGGCCGGATTCATAGCGGGAGCCACCCGACTGAGTGACTCCATACCTCGCCCAGAAATCCTTCTGATTGAGATTTTCTTTCTTGCGATCCGTTGCGATGTCACTGAAATCGAGTTTCTTTTTGCGGGCCATGACGTTCTCCTCTCTCCTGCTGTTGGGGGCCGAGTCGCTATGCTATTGTTTTTTTCCGATCCCTGCACTTAAATAATATAAGCCGAAATTGGTGGCATGACAATGTCGAAATTGATCTGTGGCGACATTTCGGGTGCCGGATGCGCGTACTTGCTGGAGATCAAGATGCCGTGGTGATCAGCAGACCGAGCAGAAGCAACAGCAGGCCGCGTATGCCAGCCCAGCGGCAGAGACGGGTGCGCAGGACTTGATGCCATGGGGTCTGCGCACCCGGCCTCAGCCACGTGGGCAACAGGTGGGCGGCAGCCCCGCTAACCAGGGGCAGAAGGAAGGCGATGACAAAACCGGCGACTGCGGGGCGCGCCTGCAGCCAGTCGAAACCGTGCGCGATGCCCACTATCAGCAGGCCGAGCAAGCCCAGAGCTGCCGATGTAAGCGAGGGCGCTGCACCATGTATTTGAAACAGAGCCCTGCCAAATCGGGACTGCCATGCGTGCAGCATGCGCAGAATCACAATGCCGTAAAGCACGGTGCCCAGCAGGGCCGGCGCCAACCCTATCATGGTGCCAGGTCCGGGCAGGCGCGACGTTGCTCCGACCGCAATCAGCAGTGCCCCGGCTGCGGCCCATTTCAGGTCCCGCCGCAGACGCCACACCGCATCCGGATCGGGCTGTCCCATGCAGGTGGGCAGCAGAACTTGCAGGGTCCCCAGGGCGGTTAGCCCGACAAAGCCAAGCAAATTGGCATGCAGGTGAAACAGGCGCAGGGCGTTGCGTTGGACGGGGAACAGGGGCATCAGGATAACCGCCAGCAGTGCCAGCAGCAAAAAGCCGAGCGCGGCCAGATACCAGTCCAGACCCCGATGACGCGGACCGAGCATGTGGCGCACCCTGTTCAGGGCCCAGCCGCCAAGACCGAGTGCGGCAAGCCCGGCCAACGCCGCCGCCAATGCCAGTCGCAGCGCCGAAAAATCGCTGGCGAACGAAAAAACCGCCAAGGCTCCTCCACCCCAGGCCAGGACCGGGGGCCACCAGGCGGCGAGGCCTGCGCCGCCGCTACGCGTCAGCACAGCTACGAAATAGCCCATGACGGCCAGAATCAGCGGCATTACCCCCAGCGCCAAGGCCAGATGGGCTGCCAGTTGCGGCGCGGCTTGTCCCATGATCAGCAATACGCCGGCCACCGTCAGCGCAAGCAGGGCCGCAATGGCGAGCAAGGGCAGGGGGGTGGAGGGTGCCATGTAGCGATTGTAAGGGTCATACTGCCCGGCACTTGACGCCAATGAGGCTGGCGTTGGCCAGCGCGGAAACTGCGTCTTAAACGGGCCGGCTATTTTGAGCGAGGACCCGTGTCGACAGGGATTTACCGCTCTGCGGTCGGTTCTCGCGATGGTTGCGGCGCCTTTTTGTTGATTCCGCGATGGCGAGTTTGACCGGACTCAAGATGTAGTCCTCCTGTTTCGGGCACAATTGCCGCATGCTCAATGTTTCAGGACTCGCCTGTTCGCGCGGTGAACGCCGCTTGTTTACCGACGTCGGCTTCGCGCTCGCCGCTGGCGAATGGCTGCATGTGCAGGGCGAGAACGGTTCTGGCAAAACCAGCCTGATGCGCCTGCTGGTAGGACTCTCGCCGGCCGATGCGGGAGAGATTTTCTGGCGGGGCGAAGCGACGCCGTCGGTCGAATTCCGTCGCGACCTGATTTATCTCGGACACCACGCGGCGGTCAAGGAGGACCTCACGCCGCTGGAGAACCTGCGTCTTGCCGCAGCGCTGGACGGCATCGCGCTCGATGAGCGTGGCGCCTTGGCCGCCCTGATCCGGCTGGGGTTGCGCGGTCGCGAGGACCTTCCGGTGCGCGTGCTTTCCGCCGGGCAGAAGCGACGCGTACTTCTGGCCCGTTTGCTGACGCGCCCCGCGGCGCTGTGGGTACTCGACGAGGCATTCAATGCGCTCGATGTGGCTGCGGTAAAAATGCTTGGAGAACTGATTGCCGAGCATCTGTCAGGCGGCGGGATGGCCGTATTGACCAGCCACCAGCCATTGCCCGTGCCGGGTGGCAAGGCCCTGATTCTATGAATGCTTTTCTTGCCACGGTGCGCCGCGATCTGCTGCTGGCAATGCGGCGCAAGAGTGAAGTACTTACGGCCGTATTTTTTTTCGTCATTGTTACCAGCCTGTTTCCACTCGGAATCGGGCCGGAGCCCGTGCTGCTGAAGAAGATTGCCCCCGGGATATTGTGGGTTGCGGCGCTGCTGGCAACCCTGCTTGGTCTGCCACGCCTGTTCGCGGCCGATCATACGGATGGCACGCTGGAACAGATGGCCTTGTCGCCATCACCCTTGGGATTGCTGGTTGCCGGTAAAATACTCGCTCATTGGTTGTTGTGCGGTTTGCCTCTGGTCTTGCTGGCCCCGCTACTTGGTCTGCAGTTCGACCTCGACGCATCGGCCCTGGGCATCCTTACGCTGGCGTTGTTGCTAGGTACGCCCCTGCTGTCGCTGATCGGTGCGATCGGCGCGGCGCTGACGCTGGGTGTACGCGGCGGCGGCGTATTGCTGGCCCTGCTGGTGTTACCGCTGTACATTCCGGCGCTGATTTTTGGCGCCGGGGCGGTCGAAGCCCATATTGCCGGGCTCGACGTCGGGGGACACTTGTCCCTGCTGGCTGCCATGCTGGTTCTGGCCGCTTTTTTTGCGCCGTGGGCGACCACGACGGCATTGAGGATTGCGTTGGAGTGAGACAGTCGATTATTCAGTGGTTCAAGTTTGCCAGTCCGCAGAGCTTCTATCCGCTGACCGGGCGCCTGATCCCGTGGTTCTGGGCCGCCGCCGCCGCGTTCGGCATTGCCGGGCTGTGGATTTCGTTTTTCGTTGCGCCGACCGACGCGCAGCAGGGCGAGGGTTACCGCATCATCTTCGTACATGTCCCGGCGTCCTGGATGTCGATGTTCATTTACCTGGTGATGGCCTTCTGGGCCGGCCTCGGGCTGGCGCTCAACACGCGCGTGTCGGGCATGATGGCGCAGGCGCTGGCGCCCACGGGGGCGCTGATGGCGGCGCTGTCCTTGTGGACGGGGGCACTCTGGGGCAAGCCGATGTGGGGTGCGTGGTGGGTGTGGGACGCTCGTTTGACGTCCGAGCTGATCCTGTTTTTCCTCTACCTGGGCTTCATGGCGCTGCAGGCGGCGATCGACGATCCGCGCCGTGCCGACAAGGCCGGGGCGATCCTGGCGCTGGTGGGGGTCGTGAATATTCCCATCATCTATTTTTCGGTGAAGTGGTGGAATACCCTGCATCAGGGCTCGAGCGTCAATCTCGCCAAGTCCTCGATGGCCACGACCATGCTGTGGGGCATGCTGCTGATGGCGCTGGCGTTCTGGATGTATTCCATCGCTGTGGCGCTGATGCGGGTGCGCGCCATCATTCTCGAACGCGAACGACACACGGAATGGGTGAAACATGCAGTGGAATAACGCGGGTGAATTTTTCGCCATGGGCGGCTATGCGCTTTACGTCTGGGGCAGCTTCGGCGCCTGCGCGCTGCTCATGATCGTGGAACCTTTTCTGGCAAAGCGACGTCTTAGCGAAGTTCGCCAGAGCCTGATCCGCGAACGACTCGCCGACGAACTCGAATCCCAGCAAATTACCCGATGAAACCAAGACAGAAACGTATTGCCCTGATTGTAGGCGGGCTCGCCTCGCTCGCGCTGGCCGCTGTGCTGACGCTGAATGCCCTCGACAGCAACATCGCGCTGTATGTCACCCCCTCGGAAGTGGCTGCCGGCAAGGCGCCGCAGGGCAAGGCCTTCCGCATCGGCGGGCTGGTCAAGGAGGGCTCGATCAAGCGTCAGGACTTGACGGTGCGATTTGTCGTCACCGACACTGTCAAGGAAATTCCCGTTGCCTACACCGGCATCCTGCCCGACCTCTTTCGCGATGGCAAAGGCGCGGTAGTGCAGGGCAGGCTGGGTGGCGACGGCGTTTTTGCCGCCACCGAAGTGCTGGCCAAGCATGACGAAAATTACATGCCTCCGGAAGCCCAGCATGCGGTCGATCAGGCGCAGAAGGCACAGAAAAAGCCATGACACCTGAACTCGGGCACTTCGCCCTGATTCTTGCTTTCGTGGTTTCGATCGTGCAGGGAGTGCTGCCGCTGGTCGGCGCGCAGCGCGGACAGCAGCAGTGGATCGCGCTGGCGCGGCCCGCAGCACAGACGCAGTTCGTCCTGATCGTGATTTCTTTCGTCAGTCTCGCCCAGAGTTTCATCGCCAACGATTTTTCGGTGAGCTACGTTGCCAACCATTCCAACAGCCAGTTGCCGACCCTGTATCGCTTCTCGGCAGTCTGGGGCGGTCACGAAGGTTCCCTGCTGCTGTGGGTGCTGATGCTGGCGGGCTGGGGCGCCGCAGTGTCGCTGGCCTCGCGCCAGTTGCCCGAAGCCATGGTGGCGCGCGTGCTGGCGGTGCTGGGGCTGGTCGGCATCGGCCTGCTGGCGTTTGTCCTGTTTACCTCGAACCCCTTCGAGCGCCTGTTGCCTGCCGCCGCCGAAGGGCGCGACCTCAATCCGCTGTTGCAGGATCCCGGCCTGGTGTTCCATCCGCCGATGCTTTACATGGGCTATGTCGGCTTCTCGGTGGCGTTTGCCTTCGCCGTTGCCGCGCTGATCTCGGGACGGCTGGACGCGGCCTGGGCGCGCTGGTCGCGGCCATGGACCACGGCGGCCTGGGTATTCCTCACGTTCGGCATTGCGCTCGGCAGCTGGTGGGCCTATTACGAACTGGGCTGGGGCGGCTGGTGGTTCTGGGATCCAGTGGAGAACGCCTCCTTCATGCCCTGGCTGGTGGGCACGGCGCTGATACATTCGCTGGCCGTCACCGAAAAACGTGGCGCCTTCAAGAACTGGACCGTGTTGCTCGCCATCGCGGCGTTTTCGCTGTCCTTGCTCGGCACTTTCCTGGTTCGTTCCGGTGTGCTGACCTCGGTGCATGCCTTCGCCTCGGATCCCAGTCGCGGCATCTTCATTTTGGGGCTGCTGGTGCTGGTGGTGGGCAGTTCGCTGACGCTGTTTGCCTGGCGCGCACCCAAGGTCAGTACCGGCGGCAACTTCGGGCTGGTGTCGCGCGAAACCATGCTGCTGATGAACAATGTGCTGTTGGTGGTGGCCGCCGGCAGCGTTCTGCTTGGAACGCTGTATCCGCTGCTGATCGACGCGCTCGGCATGGGCAAGCTGTCGGTCGGGCCGCCCTATTTCAATACCGTGTTCGTGCCGGTCATGGTGCCGCTGCTGCTGCTGATGGCAGTCGGTCCCCTGGCGCACTGGAAGCACGCCGACCTCAAGGCAATTGCACGCCGCCTGAGGGTCAGCATGGTGCTGGCGGTGATCGCCGGTATCGCGCTGCCTCTGCTGATGGGGGCGTGGACGCCGCTGAGCGCCATGAGTTGCCTGCTGGCGGTGTGGATTGCCGCCAGCGGAGTGTTCCAGATCATCGACCGGGTGAAGACCGGCAAACCCCCGGCGGCGTTCTGGGGCATGCAAATCGCGCACTTGGGTATCGCCATCTTTGTGGTTGGTGTCGCCATGGTCGGCGGCTACCAGGAGGAGAAGGACGTGCGCATGGAGCCGGGCGATACCGTGCAGGTGGGCGGTTATGGCTTCCGCTTTATCGGCGTCAAGAATGCCCCTGGCCCCAATTACCGTGCGTCGGTCGGGACTGTCGAGCTGTCGAAGGATGGACGTGTCGTGAAGACCATGTACCCCGAGAAGCGCCAGTATTTTTCGTCGCAAATGCCGATGACGGAAGCCGCCATCGACGCCGGGTTCACGCGCGACGTGTATGTGTCGCTCGGCGAACCGCTCGATAACAGCGGGGCCTGGAGCGTGCGGGTGTACTACAAACCCTTCGTCGACTGGATCTGGGGTGGCTGCCTGTTGATGGGCCTGGGCGGTTTCATGGCCATGCTCGACCGCCGTTACCGGCTGCGCGCCAAAGTTGCGGCACGGATCCCGGTCGGGGTTGCGGCGTGAGGGCCGGCCTGACGCTGCCTGCCGCGGAATTGTCGTCATGAAGCTGGGCCGCCTGGTCGTCTGCTGCGTGCTGCTTTTCAGTGGCGCGGCAATGGCGAAGGAAGCCGCGCCGATGGCGGCCGACCTCGAAGTGGAAAAGCGCATGGTGGCGATCAGCGAGGAGTTGCGCTGCCTGGTCTGCCAGAACGAATCGCTGTCCGGTTCGCATGCCGAACTGGCGCAGGACCTGCGGCGCGAAATTCGCACGATGATCGGCCAGGGCAAGACGGACAAGGAAATTCTAGACTTCATGGTTGCCCGCTACGGTGATTTCGTGCGCTACCGGCCGCCGGTGAAGCCGACCACATGGTTGCTCTGGGGCGGGCCCTTCCTGCTGATGGCAGGGGGCATTGCTGCATTGATTGTCTTTCTGCGCCGCCGTGCCAGGGACAACGCCGTACCGGTACTTTCTGAAGAAGAACACCGCCGCGCCGCGGCCTTGCTGGAACAACCCAAGCCATGAGTTACTTTTATCTTGCAGCGGCGACGTTGATCGTCGTCGCTTTAGCGTTGCTGCTGCGTCCGTGGTGGCGTTCCGGGCGCCGTACCGTCAGCGCCGACTTCTTGCCCGTGCTCAATGCCGCCATTCATCGCGACCGCCTCGCGGAGCTTGAGCGCGACCACAGCAACGGCACGCTGTCCGCAGCCGACCTGGCCGAAGCACGGGAAGAGTTGCAACGGCAATTGCTTGACGACACGGCGGCCTCCGAGGTGCCGGCGGCCGAAAGCGTCGGCCGCAGGAGCGGCATCGCGCTGGCCTTCCTGGTGCCATTGCTTGCCGTGGCGGTGTATGCGCTGCTGGGCACTCCGGCAGCCATGCTTCCCGGGCCGGTGCAGGCGCAGCGCGCGACGGCGGACATGGAGCAACTTGCCGCGAAACTGGCGCAAAAGCTGGAACAGAACCCCGTTAATCCTGAGGGCTGGGCTATGCTGGCGCGTTCCTACAAATCGCTCGGCCGCTGGGATGATGCCGAACGCGCATTTGGCCGTATCGGACCCGATCTCGACAAGAATGCGGAACTGCTCGCCGAATTGGCCGAGATGCTGGTGCAGAAGGACAATGGATTCACCCAGCGATCGCGCGAATTGATTCAACAGGCGCTGCGCCTTGAACCCGGAAACATGCTGGCGTTGTTCCTCGGCGGCGGCGAAGCCTTTGAAGGCGAGCGCTATGCCGAAGCTGCGACGCTTTGGCAGCGTTTGTTGCCGAACCTCGAGCCGGGTAGCGAAGATGCGCGCATGGTCGAGGCGAGCATTGCCCGGGCGCGCGAGCGCAGCGGCGGCGGGCGGGCGGCTGTTGCCCGCGGCGATACCCCCCCCGGCACGGCCGTGCCCCAGGATGATGTACACCGGGCTGTCGGCAAGGCACCCGCGGACAAGGCTGGCGAGCGGAAGCCGGCGGTGGAGAAAGCGGGGGCGGAAGCAGTCAGCGGCCGGGTCGAACTCTCAGCCGCAGTCAAGGACAAGGCCAAACCCGATGACGTCATCTTCATCTTCGCCCGCGCTGTCGAAGGCCCGCGCATGCCGCTTGCCGCCCGGCGTGCGCGGGTGGCCGATCTGCCGCTGGATTTCATGCTCGACGACAGTCAGGCGGTGATGCCGGGCAACAAGCTTTCGTCGGCGTCGCAGGTGCGCATCGAGGTTCGTGTCTCGAAATCCGGCCAGGCGGTACCGGGCAAGGGTGACCTGACCGGCAAAAGCGCCGCCGTCAAGCCGGGGGCCAAAGGCGTACGCATCGTGATCGACCAGGTCGATCCCTGACGAACTTGCTGCAGGCGGCATGCCTGCCGGATTAGTTGATTGAATCGCCATGGGTGAACGCTCTATGGCGATTTTTGTTTCAGCGCGTTTCCGGTTGATCGACATCAAGGCGACTGCGCTCCGCAGGCCTAGGATGTTGCATGTGCACAAGACCGTATGTAATTAATGGTTATTGGCGCACGGCGACCAAAGCGGCAGCGCCAACCAATGCCGAATGCCCGGAGTCCAGCAATGAATATTTCCAGCGCCATCGTCCACGCCCGTCCAGGCGACCTGGCCATCGTCCAGTCCGGCCTCGCCTCTCTGGAGGGCGTCGAGGTCCATGCCGTCTCTCCCGAAGGCAAGCTTATTGTCACGATCGAGACCGAAGACGATTCCAGCAACGTCGCCACCTACGAATGTATCGGCCGACTCGACGGCGTGATGTCGGCGGCCATGGTCTATCACCAAACCGAATCTGAGCCATACAAGGAGATCTGAAATGAAATTGACGCGACGTGAATTCATCAAGACCAACGCCATCGCCGCTGCGGCGACCACCGCGGGCATGAGCATCCCCGGTGTGGCGCTGGCAGCGACACCGCAGAGCGAGGACGGGGTGCGCTGGGACAAGGGCGTCTGCCGCTACTGCGGCACCGGTTGCGGCGTGCTGGTCGGCGTCAAGGACGGCCGCGTGGTGGCGACCCAGGGCGACCCCG
>CAZYTN010000074.1:0-9585 GCA_964650115.1 uncultured Sulfuritalea sp. | reverse complement strand
TACCTGCACCACATCACGGGGCGCAAGGTAAGCCTGGTCGGCTGGAGCCTGGGCGGCGTGTTTTCGCTCTACGGTGCCGAAAGCACGCTGGAATGCGTGCGGGCTATCATCACCTTGGGCAGCCCGGTCAGCGTCGATGCTGGCGGCAGCCAGTCGCCGCCCGCCATCAAGGCGCTTTACCGGCTGGTTTCGCATCGCCTCGGCCTGGCGGCCCATGTCATGCAGCCGCGTGCCAAGACCCTGCGCGAGCAGCGCCGGCTGCAGATTCCGACCAGTTGCCTGTACTCGCTGGGCGATGGCGTGGTACCGCCGCAGGAAGCCACCATCGACGGCGACCCGGCCTTCCACGAAAACATCCAGGTGCCCGGCAGCCACCTCGGGCTGGGCTTCAACGGCATCGTGCTGGCCATTGTCGCCGACCGCCTGGCGCAGCCGGAAGGGGCCTGGCAGCCCTTCCGGCCGCAGGGCCTGCTCGGCCGGGTGTGGCACCTGACCTCCGGTTCGTCGCACGTTGACCAAACTGCACCTGCTGTCTGAATCCACCAGCGAAAGGGCCGCATGCGACAACTCAGCGAACACGATGCCGCCTACATTTATTCGGACAGCGCCCACGCCAACTCCAACGTCACGCTGCTGCACATCTACGACCAGTCCACGGCGCCGGGCGGCATGGTGCGCTTCAAGCAGATCCTGGCCCATGTCGAGAGCCGTCTTGGCCAACTGCCGGTGTTCCGCGAGAAGATCCGGCGCGTGCCGCTCGACCTCGACTATCCGTACTGGATCGAGGACGAGGGTTTCGACATCGAGTACCACGTACGCCACATCGCCCTGCCCAAGCCCGGTGACTGGCGCCAGTTCTGCATCCAGGCCGCGCGCATCCATGCCCGTCCGCTCGACCTGCAGCGCCCGCTGTGGGAGATGTACGTGATCGAAGGCCTGGACAGTTTCCTCGACCTGCCGGTGGGCAGTTTCGCCGTGCTGCTGAAGATCCACCATGCCGCGATCGATGTTGCGCGCGGCAACGAAATCACCACGCTGCTGCATGACATCGCGGCGGATGCGCCGCCGCCGGCGCCGCCCGCGCCCTGGTTTCCCGAGGAAGCGCCGGGCAATCTCGGCTTGCTGCTGCGCGCCGGTTTCAATGTCGCGACTTTTCCCCTGCGCATGGTGCAACCCCTGAGGCGCAACTGGGCGACGGTGAAATCCGCCGCACGAACCTTCACCGGAGAATTTCTCGGCCGCCCGCAGGAATTCCCCATGACGCGCTTCAACAGCGAGGTTTCGCCGCATCGCGTGTTCGATACGCGGCGCTTCGCCCTGCAGGATTTCAAGGCCATCCGCGGCCTCGCCGACGGCGCCACGGTCAATGACGTGGTCCTCGCGGTGTGCGCCGGCGGCCTGCGCCGCTACCTCGACCGGCAAGGCGAGCTGCCCGAGGAAAGCCTGGTCGCGGCGGCGCCGGTTGCGGTGCGCGCGACCGGTGGCAAAGCGGGCGACGCCGGTGGCCAGGCGAGTTTTTCCTGGGTGCGCCTGGACCTGGGCACCGACATCGCCGATCCGGTCGAGCGCCTCGAGGCGATTCAGGCGCTCAGTTCCTCGTCGGAGGTCATGGCGCGGGCGGTCAGCGCGCGCGAGCTGGTCGATCTGGCGGAGCACGCACCGTCGGCCGCGATCGCCGTCACCAGCAAGATGCTGCGTTCGGCCTCGGCCCTGCTCGGCAACTGGGCGCCGCTGGCCAATTGCGCCATCACCAACGTGCCCGGCCCGCAGCTGCCGCTTTATCTGCAGGGCGCGCGTTTGAGCTACCTCTCGGCGATCATGCCGATTTCCGATGGCATGGGCCTGGTGTTTTCGGTTACCAGCTACAGCGAAATGATCGTCATCTCCTTCACCGCCTGTTACGAGCAGTTGCCCGATCCCGAAGTATTCGCCCAGTGCCTGCGCGACAGCTTCCAGGAGTATCTGGCGCTGGTGCGTCCCCCGACGCGGCGCAAGCCGCGCACGGCTGCCATCAAGACGCCGCGGCGCAAATCCGTCGCCGCCGCGAGCAAGCCGCTGCGACGCAAGGCGGTCGCCCGCGCGGCGCTGCGTCGAGCATGAGCGCCCAGCACGGCCGCCCGCAGGGGCGAAGGCGGGGTTTCGCGAAGCACTGCTTCGCGCCACCGGAGCCGGCCGGCTGTGCAAAGCCGGCCGTGGAACGCCAGCCACAACCCGGAGCCGCGCAGCGGCGAACCGCAGTCACCCCCGCCCGCGGGGGCGCAGGCAGGGTTTCGCGGAGCACTGCTCCGCGCTGCCGCAGCCGGCTGGCTGTGCAAAGCCAGCCGTGGAACGGGGCAGGGGGGTGGGCGCAGTGACTACCGCGCCGCTGCACATCGAATACGAGTCGTTGGGCGATCCGGCCAAGCCGGCCATCGTGCTGATCATGGGCCTGGGCATGCAACTTACGGGCTGGCCCGATTCCTTTTGCCAGGCACTGGTGGCGCGCGGCTACCGCGTGATCCGTTTCGACAACCGCGATTGCGGTTTGTCCGGGCGCGCGCCGGCCAAGAAGCGCGCCAACCTGCTGCTGGCCATGGTCGCCGCGGCGCTGGGTTTGCCGGTGCGCACGCCCTACACGCTGGAGGACATGGCCGGCGATACGGTCGGACTGATGGACAGTCTCGGCATTGCCCGCGCGCACATCGTCGGCGCCTCGATGGGCGGCATGATCGCCCAGGTGCTTGCGGCGAAGTTCCCGCAGCGCGTGCTGAGCCTGAGCTCGATCATGTCTACCTCCGGCAACCGCCGTGTTTCGAAACCGACCAAGCCGGCGCGCAAGGTGTTGCTGAGCCGGCCGGCCGACCCGAAGAATACCGATGCGGTGATCGAACACATGGTCGAGATGTTCGGCGTGATCGGCAGCCCGGCTTACCCGTCGACGCGCGAAGAGCTGCGCCTGCGCATC
This sequence comes from uncultured Sulfuritalea sp., assembly GCA_964650115.1. GTDB lineage: Bacteria > Pseudomonadota > Gammaproteobacteria > Burkholderiales > Rhodocyclaceae > Sulfuritalea. Next base: position 6,641 of record CAZYTN010000074.1, on the reverse strand, counting down.
GGCCGCAGCGTGCGTCGCGCCTACTATCCTGCCGGCGTTGCGCGCCAGTTGCTGGCCGTCATCGCCGCCGGCGACCGGCGCAAGCAGCTGCGTACCATAGGCGCGCCGACCCTGGTGATCCATGGCGCCGACGATCCACTGGTGCCGCTCGCCGCCGGGCGCGATACGGCGCAGCACATTCCCGGCGCGGCGCTGCTGGTAATCGAGGGCATGGGCCACGATTTTCCCGAGGCCTTGATGCCGCGCCTGGCGACGGCCATCGCCGACCATTGCGACAAGAATCCCGCCGCGCCGTTGGCGGTGGCGGTGGCAGTGGCGGCCTGAAACGATCATGACGCGCGTCGGCATTTATTTCGCCGCGGTGCAGTTCCTCTTCGTCACCTGCTGGACGGTGTATGTCATCTTCCTGCCGCAACTCGCGGCGCAGGCCGGCATCGAGAAGAAGTGGGTGATTTACATCCTGATGGCCGACCAGATGATTTTCACGCTGATGGATTTCTCGATGGGCGTTGCCGCCGACCGAGTGCAGCGTGTGCTGGGCCGGCTCGGCCGGCTGCTGGTGATTTTGACGGCGGTGTCCTGCGTGGCCTTCCTGTTGCTGCCGCTGGCCGCGCCGTCCGGCTCGCCGGCGCTGTTCCTGGCCCTGATCGCAATCTGGGCCATGACCTCCTCGGCCCTGCGCGCGCCGCCCATGGCGCTGCTGGGCAAATACGTGCCAACGCCGAAACTGCCCTGGGTCTCGACGCTGACGCTGCTCGGCATGGGCATCGCCGGCGCCGGCGCGCCCTACCTGACGGTGAGCCTGCGCGGCGTCGATCCGCGCCTGCCCTTCGCGCTGTCCTCGATCGCCCTGATCGTCGCCGTCAGCGCCATGTTCTGGGCCGAGAAGCATCTGGCCGGTGCGGTGGCGGAATCGACACCCGACGCCGTGGAGAAAAAGCCGGTCGGTGCCGGCGTGGTGCTTTTCTTCGGCGCCGTGGCCCTGCTGGGCCTGGGCTTCCAGGCGCATTTCGCGCTGAACTCGGCGCCGCTCTACCTGCGCTTCGCCAAGCCCGCCGAGCTGGATTATCTGATGCCGGTGTTCTGGATCGGCTTCAACCTGCTGATCTTCCCCGCCTGCCGCGCCAACGAACGCTTCGGCGGCACCGTCGTGATGGCCGCGGGCGCCGTGGCCGGTGCGCTGGCTTCGGCCCTGGCCGCCGCCGCGCCCTCGCTGGAAAGCTTGCTGGCGCTGCAGTTCCTCGCCGGCGGCGCCTGGGCGGCGGTGCTGATGAGCGCGATGACGGCGGCCATCGCCATCGGTCACGTCGGACGCGAAGGCGCGGCCACCGGCGGCCTGTTCGCCCTGCTGGCGATCGCTACCTTCGCGCGCATGGGGCTGGTCGCTGCGCAGCTGAACCAGGATCCTGCCGTCGGCGCGCTGCTGGTCTGGCTGCCCGGTCTTGCCTGGATTTGCGCCGGCCTGCTGCTGGTATGGCTGACGCTGCGCTTTCGAGCGCCGGCTGCGGAGTCTGCCCAAGCATCCAACTGAGGGTCATGGCGGACTCCCGCGGTTGGTATTGCGGCGCTGATTGTGGCCAAAAAGTCGGCGCTGGCGTCACGGTGATTCAATCCGCCATGGAAATCATTCGACGCTGAATCGCACTGCAGATCCGTCACGCCGGCGAAACCGGTGTGACGGATTTATTCGGTAAATTCCTGAATTCCTAACTTTTCGGGCGACTGAAGCGCGTCAGGTTTTGCATCATTTCCGCGATTGCGGGGCTGATTTTCTGCTTGGCCTGCGCCGGATCGGCAATCGGATGGTCGTTGCCGTCGGTGACCTCGTCGCGCTTGGCTCCACCCTGGGCATTGATGGGAAAGGCCACCTTGATCTTCTCGCCCAGGTAAGCCAGGCGGTTCCAGTCCGCCGCAACCGCATAGTCGCGGTGATAGCCGGGATCCAGCAGATTCATGCCTTGCGAATAGTCCGAGGGCGGATTGCGCACCCCGAGCAGGGGCATCAGGGTTGCCGGAATATCGAGATGGCTGGTGATCCCTTTCACCACGCGCGGTTTGCTGCCAGGTATCCAGACCACCCCCGGCGTGCTGGTCTGGAAGCGGTTGAATTCGGCGCTATGCCCCCAGCGGCTGATCTCCATGAACTCTTCGCCGTGATCCCCGAGCACGATGACCACCGTATTGTCGAGCAGATTCTTTTGCTTCAGGTGGGCAATGACGCGCCCTATCTGCTGGTCGACATGATGCGAGGCGTTCAGGTAGCGGTTTTTGATCAGATGGATGTCGCCCTTGAAATCCGTCGTCAGGTAGTTCAGGTCTTCGAGGTAGGGCTTGGCAATCACCGAATCCGGCGGGAAATCGTAGGCGGCGTGAGTCGATTCGAAGAACATGTAGGCCATGAAAGGCTTCGTTTCATCGCGCTTATCGACAAATGCCAGCAGGTTCTTGATGTTTTCCTGATCGCGTTGCCAGGCGGGTGTTCCCCCGTCTAACAAGACATGCATGTCATTCGGGTTCATGCCGACGAATATCGTCTTGTCGAAGGCCGGGTAGGTGAAGCGCTGGCTGGTATGCAGGCTGAACTGGTAGCCGCGCTGCTGCATCACGTCCATCAATACCGGCGAACGACGCGCGGCATGCATCGGAAACCAGTAGTTGCCGTAAAGCCCGTAGAACATCGAGAAAACACCCATCTGGGTGAGGTTGCCACCACTGTAGTGTTGCTCCAGGCGGACTGCCTGCTGCGAAAAGTCCCACAGTTGCGGCATGATCTTCGGATCGAGCATGTCGAAACGCAGCGATTCGGCAACCAGCCAGACGATATTCGGCGGGCGCACGGAACTATCGACATTCAGTGGCTTCAGCGGGTAGTTGAGCGCACTGTTCTTTAGCTGTATCCCGCTGGATGTCTTTTCGGCCTCACGGACGCCCAGTCTGGCGGCCAGGGAGCGAAACGACATGGGCAAGTACATCGGATAGCTTTCGCTGGCAAACAGGATGGGCTGGTAATTGGCCACCGCACTGAAGCCGTAGGCAACGCGTTCGCCCAGGCTCAATGTCACGATGATCAAGGCCAGCCAGCGCCAGCGCAGAATGCGCGGCAGGGGTCGGGAAACGGCGGCGCTGCGCGCTACCAGCCAGTAATAGGCCAGGCCCTGGAGCGCCAGCAATGCCGTGACTATCAGGGTGACCGTCAGTTCGGTGCTTCGGGTCGCCCCCAGTGCAGCAATGCCTCCCGGCGTGAGAACGAGATCCACCACGAAGCCATTGATATGAAAGCCGTACATGTCGTGGATCATGCGATCGGCAAACAGCCCGACATGGGTCAGTCCGGCCAGAGCGATCAGGGATGTTGCCAGCCACAGGTTTCTGGAACGCAAGTTTTTTGAGCGAAACAGAAACCAGTACGTCAGGTAACCGCCGGCAATGGCCGGCAGCAGATAGAACATCGAGTAGCTTGCCGTCGCGGCCAGTGTCCAGAGAGCGGTGAGCGGATCACCGTATTGATCACGCGAAGTGAAGCGGGTGACGTGGGCGATGATGCCCAGCCAGGTGAACAAATAATATCGACTGATATTGGTAGGTGACGGCATTGCGGACATCGATGGGGCTCTCCAAAATGGTCATTTTACGCCCGCAAGCTTAACCAGGGCTTAAGAGGCCCCTACCTGTATACTCTCAGGCTTTTACCGAGATCAGATCAGTGGCGTTGACCATCCTCGGACTGTCCGGCGCAGTCTCGCATGACCCTTCCGCAGCGCTCTACATCGACGGCAAACTCGTCGCGGCCGCCGAGGAAGAGCGCTTCGTGCGCGATAAGCACGCGAAGAACCGCATGCCCTACGAGGCGGCGAAGTTCTGCCTCGAATTCGCCGGTATCCAGGCGAAAGATGTCGATGCCGTCGCCATTCCCTTCGCGCCGATCAGCCTCGCCGGCAAGGCGCGCTGGCATTACGCCAAACGCTACTGGTATGCACCGGACCGCGCGCTCGACGCCATCCTGGCCGGCAACCGGCACTATTACCGTTACCGGAAGCGCATCGAATGGTGCCTGGTGCAACTGGGCTTCGACCTGAACAGGGCCGAGATCGTGCCCGTCGAGCACCATCTCGCCCACGCCTCCAGCGCCTACCATTGCTCGGGGTTTCAGGAAAAGACCGCCATTCTCGGCATCGACGGCAAAGGCGAATACGCCACCACCTTTTTCGGCTACGGCGAGAACGGCCGCATCCACAAGATCAAGGAATTTTTCGACCCGGATTCGCTCGGCGGCCTCTACGGCGCCATCACCGAATACCTCGGTTTCGAAATGCTCGACGGCGAATACAAGGTCATGGGCATGGCGCCCTACGGCGATGCGACGCGCCACGATTTTTCGCGCCTGGCGAAATTCGAGAACGGCGAATTGGTCATCAACACCGACTATGCCAACGTGATCGGGCTGCGCCGCTACAAGGAAAAGGGCAAGGGTTATTACTTTTCGCCCAGGCTGATCGAGTGGCTGGGGCCGAAGCGCGCCGGCGACATCGCCGACGATCCCTACATCCATTACGCGGCGAGCATGCAGAAGCTGTTCGAGGATCTGTCGCTGCAAATGATGGATTACTACCTCGGCGACATCCTGCGCGAAACCGGCCGGCTCGCCTTTGCCGGCGGCGGTGCGCTCAACGTCAAACTGAACCAGAAAATCATCGCCCGGCCGGAGTTGAAGGAGCTTTTCGTCCAGCCCGCCTCGGGCGATTCCGGTACCGCCATCGGTGCCGCCTCGTATGTCTCGGTGCAACGCGGCGTGCCCGTGGAAAAAATGGAACACGTCTATCTCGGCCCGGCCTACAGCAACGAGGACGTCATTGCCGCCTGCGCCCGGCATTCCGCAAAACCGCAGTGGGAAAAAGTCGGCGATGGCGAGACGGCGGTACCGCAGAGAATTGCCCGGATTCTCGCCGACGGCAACCCGGTAGCCTGGTTCCAGGGCCGCATGGAATTCGGCCCGCGCGCCCTGGGCGGCCGCTCCATCCTCGGCTGCCCGAGCGCACCGGGCGTGGCCGACCGCATCAATGCGCAAATCAAGTTCCGTGAGCGCTGGCGCCCCTTCTGCCCCTCCATGCTCGATACCGTCGGCCCGCAGATGCTGGGTTCGGAGCACCCCGCACCCTTCATGACATTTACCTTTGAAGTGGCCGAGGAATGGAAAACCCGGGTACCCGAAGTCGTCCACGAGGACGGCACCTCGCGCGCCCAGGTGCTCAAGCGCGAGCACAACCCGCGCTACTACGACCTGATGCTGGAACTGGAAAGGCTCACCGGCAACGGCGTCGTGCTCAATACCTCGCTCAACCGCCGCGGCGAACCGATGATCTGCTCGCCGACCGATGCGCTGAACATGTTTTTCGGGTCGGATCTGCAGTACCTGGTAATGGAAGACGTGCTGGTGGTGAAGGACAATTGCGTAAAGGCGGCGTAAGGAAATGGGTTTCAAAAATCACGAACTGTTCATCACAAAACATCAGGCCAGGTTTCGTGGGCCGTTTCTTGAGATCGGCGCCAAGGATTATGGCTCGACGGTTAACCTGCGAGCGATGTTTCCGGGCGAGACCTATGTCGGAATCGACATGGCGGAGGGCAAGGGTGTCGATCTGTTGCTCGATTTGACCCTGCCGTTCGAGGAAATCGATGCAGCCTTGGCGGGCCGCCGTTTTGGCACCGTGTTTTTCCTGAGCGTGATGGAGCATTGTGCGCAGCCCTTCCACATGGCGGACAACATCACCAGGCTCCTGGCGCCCGGCGGCACGCTGTATGTTTCCGTGCCGTATGCATGGAAGTTTCACGGCTATCCGTCCGATTACTGGCGGTTCACCCATGAAGGCGTGAAGAAGTTGTTCCCTGATCTCGTCTTTGACATGGCGGATGCCCGTACCAGCGCCGATGTGGTCGGGGATCTCCAGTCGGTCGACAAGGGCCTGGCGCGCATCCGGATTTCCGCAAGCTGGCAGCGCGAGAAAGGGTACTTCCTGCTAGGTTTCGGCGCCGGCCTGCTGGCCATGCTGGGCGCACTGGGCCTGATGGCAAGGCTGACGCGGCATCGCTACCTGATGTCGCCGACCTGCATCGAGATGATCGGTTGCGCGCCGGCAGCGGCGCGGACGGACGCTTGAGGCCTACACAGGTGCACAAGCATCTATCGCGCGTGGCGGCGAGGTTCGAGGCGATCGGCCCGCGGACAACGGTTTTTTTCGGCAGCCTGCTGCTTTCGCTGATCGCGGTCCCCAAAGGCACGATCAACCGCGACGGCATGTTCTATGTCGAGATAGCAAGAGACTTTCTGGAAGGCGGTTTGGCTGCGGCGTATGCCACTTTCCATTGGCCATTCCTGGCGATCCTGATGGCTGTCGTTTCCCAGATTACCGGTCTTGGACTGGAGGCCAGCGGCCTGCTACTGAACGGATTGTTTCTGGCGGGGGCCTGCACGCTGCTCGTGGCCTGTGCTAGCCGCATGTTTCCCGAGGCGGTTTGGCCGATTGCCTTGGCCCTGCTGGCACTGCCGGGATTCAACGAGTATCGCAATGAGCTGTTGCGCGAGTATGGTTGCTGGTTCTTTGTCATGCTTTCGTTCTGGCTGGCAATGCGCTGGTCCGATGCGC
>CAZYTN010000073.1:0-9659 GCA_964650115.1 uncultured Sulfuritalea sp. | reverse complement strand
GACCAGTAGAGCTTGGTGCGGATGCCCGTCAGGTCGGGAGAGGGGTCTGTTGGCGTAAACACCGTTGTACCGTCGTCACCTTTGCCCCCGCATCCAATGCAGATATTCACCGGCTCGCCACCAACCATTACGGTACCGGAGACGGCCGTCGGCGGCAGGCCTCCGCCCACGAACACGGTGGCAAAATCGGTGGCGGTATACGTTGCCACGCCACCGCTGGTCGAGTCGTCACGATTGAATGCCGGCATGCCCGTGATCGGGTTCAATGCATAACTCAGCGCCTGCCCGAGGTTGGAGCAGACTCCCGCATTCACATTCGGCGATACCGGCGTATTGGTGGCGAAGAAGACTATGCCACCGATGACCTTCGCGGCGTTCACGGTCTTCTCTTCGTTGCGCGCGCCATTGCCGTCCGGATCGTTGCGCAGCAGGATCTGCCAGCCGCGATCGCCGCTGGACAGGCTGAAGGGGGTCAGCGTGTTATTCGTCACCGTATTGGAGTTGATCTGCTGCAGGTCGCCCAGCAGAATCGGGTCGCCGTTTACCGTCGCCTCGACGGCACCCGACTGCACTTCGTCGAGCAGGCCGAAAAAGCGGTCATTGACCTTGTTCGATGTCGAGGTCGAATAATAGGTATCGCTGTACAAGCTGGTAGCCGGGGCGACGCAGACAGGCAGCGTATTGAGGCTGCCGCTGGACGTGAAGTTGTTTAGCGGCTTCTCGCGGTTGCCGCTGCCGGCCAGCACCATGGTCTTGACCACGCCGTTGTGCGTGAAGGGCAGGATTTCCGGCTTGAACAGGAACTTCCGCGCGTTGGCGCCGCCGTTGGCGTCGATGTCGCCCACCTTGGCGATGTGGTAGCGCTTCCAGTAAGTGCTGCTGGCGACATTGGTCACTGTCTGCACTGTGTCGAAACGGAAAAGGTTGGCATTGGTGTCGGCCGCATAGATGCGATCGGCGTAGCCGTCGGCGTTCAGGTCGAGCACATTGACGTCGGCGGCGAAGCTGTAGCCCGTGACGCCCGTGGTCGGCGCCAGGAACTGGATCAACTGCCCGGTCTCGGCATCGACCACGAACACGCCGCGGCCCATGGTCGGCGTCACCAGACTGCCGGTCGGCTTGTCCTCCTGCGCCGCATCGTAGCCGGCGCCGAAGACCAGCGCCACCGGATCGGTGACCACCGTCGCGTCGGCGCGGGTGAAAGTGCCCTTGAGCTTGGCGATTTGCGGCTCCGACCAGGTCTGCCCAAGTTCGGCGTAGGTCGTGGTCGCGGTGTTGTTGTAGTGCGTGTTGCTGATGCGCCACATGAACTTCGGCGTGTCGGGATCGGTCACGTCCAGCGCATACATCGACCGCCCGCCGCGGCGCATGATGGCGAACAGCCAGGTCTTGGTCGGCGGCGTGCTCGCCGTGCCGTCCGGGCTCTGATAGACGGTTATCGGTCCATCCCAGAAGTAGTCGCGCGCAGTCGGCGTCGGCGTGATGGTGCAGGCCAGATTCGGGTAGCGCACCAGGTTGCTGTTGGCGTACAGCCGGGCCAGCTTGGTGTAATTCATGAATTCGCTGGGAATGAAGGCCCACTTTTCCTCGCCGTCGACACTCGAAGTACCGCCGTGGATGGCGCGCAGAAAACCGTCATTGGCGCCGTAGAAACCGACGATGCCGATGCTGCTGCCATAGTTCACCACGGCCGGCCGCGAATGCAGCACGTCGGCGTGGATGCTGGCGCGGACATTGGTCAGCGCGCCGTTGAGGTCCTCGTCCTCCCACAGGTCCTTGCCGCGGGTCCACAGGATCAGGTTGGTGGTGTCGGGACCTGCCGTGCCGCTGCCGGTGGTGGCAGTGATGGTTCCGGTTGGCGGCGTGGTCGGCGTCAGGGTGATCGGGCCGAAGGTGAAGGTGTTGGCGTCGGGAACGCCGACCGTCAGCGGCGCGAAGTTGCCGTTGTACTGGCTTTGCACGGCCCCGGAAATGGTGATGGTATCGGTGGTGACGAAGCCGTGCGCCACGGCCGGATTGGTCACCGCCGTTGCCGTGGTGCTGCCGAGGGTGCGCGTGATGTTGACGGGGAACGAGGTGCCGGGCGTCGTCGCTGTCTTGCTCGCACCGCCGTCGGGTGTGGTCGCGGCACTCGACGCGGCAAGAGTGCCGACCGTGACGGTCGCATTGCCCGCCGAGACCACTGTCCAAGTTCCGTTGTACTTGGAATCGGCGGCGCCGGACACCGTTGCGGTGGCACCGGCGGTGGCGTTGCGGCAGCCCGCAGGATAGGTGCCGTAGTTTCCGCTGGTGCTCTTGTTGAAGGTGAAGCGGCCGGTGGTCGAGTCCCAGGTCGCCGTTGCGGTTTCGTTGGAGGCGGAGGTGCCGCACTTGATCGTCGCCGTGCCGGCCAGCGGCGTGGTCGGATTGCCACCGGGAATCGCCACGCTGAAGGCGAATGTGGTCCCGGTCACCGCCGGCACCGCAAGCACGGTCTGTACCCCGTTGAGGAAGGACTGGGCGGCGCCGGCAATCGTCGTCACATTCCCGGCAGCGAGACCATGGGCCGGGTTGGTGGTGACCGTTGCGGTGACCGTTGTCCCCGGCGTGGTTCCGGAGAGCGAAATGTCGGTGACGGTCACCGTGCCGCCGGGCTTGGTCGCCGTGGCGATATCGGTGATGGTCGGCGACTCGGCCAGCGTGTAGGTGAAATGGGTCGCGTCGGTAACGGTGATGGTCTTGGCGCCGTTGTAGTCGGTGGGCGTGGCGCCGGCGATGGTCGCCGTTCCGTCGGAAAATCCGTGGGCGGCCGTCGAAGTGGCCGTCACGGTATCGCCCACGCGGACAAGGCTTACCGTCGCCGAACCGGTCGGCGCCGCCAGCGCCGTCGTCACGGCCGCGTTTGTGGTGTACACCGCATTGGCGCTGGCGTACAACTGCTTGTCTGCGGCGGCGGCGCCAGTCAGGCAGGTGCCGAGGCAGGTGTAGACCTTGCGGCCGTCCTGATGGGGCGCGGTCGCGCTCTGCCCCCAGGTGGTGCGCAGGCGCTGCGCGGCGGCGCCGCGCTCGACCTCGGGCCCGTCCGGCAAGTCGCTGGAGCCGGACGTGGCGCTGGGAGCGGCGGCCCAGAAGGTGGACGTCGACGACCAATGGCTTCTTGCCTGCAGGTCGATGAAACCGGTTCCGCCTGAGTCGTCGGTCGCGCGATTGCCATTGCGGTCGGAAAAGTACGGAAGGCGCGAAATCGTGCCCGTGCCATCGGTGCCGCAGTTCGGTGCCGGAACGTCTTCGCCGATGCGCCAGTCGGTCGCGGTGTAATCGCCCGAGATGGATGGGGTGGCAAAAAGGGTTCCGGTGAAGGTCGAGGTTCCGCTGCCGGTTCCCGTTCCGGTGATCGTGCCGGTCACCGCGCCGGAACCGAGGTCATCCGCCGGGCTGCCGGTGGTACCCGCCGAGGAACCAAACGTGGCGGCAAGCGTACCCCTTGCCGTACCGCTGATGGTGCTGCTCACCGTGCCGCTCACAGCGGTGGTCACGCCCGCGGCATCGACGATGGAACCGCTGAAGGTACCGGTCACCGGCCCGGTCGCATTGCCGGTCAGGGTTGCCGGAATCATGCCATTGACCAGTGCGCGCGTGGAGTCGACCCGTACACTGCCGTCACGATCGCGATCGCAAAAGCGGCCGATCTTGTATTCCTTGAGGTTGCCGAACCAGCGCGGCCGCGAGCCACCATCGGGACGGAAGACGCCGACGTAAATCTGGTTTTCGAAAGTGCCCTGGGTATTCACCGAAACCGGCAGCGAGGCCGAGGCAAACACGCTATTGACGGCCTGGATCTCGGCGAAGATCAGGGCCATGGCGTTCTTGATTTCCTGTTTGCTGGTGGACTTGAAGTATTTGCCGCCGCCCACCTTGGCCATGCTCTTGAGCAATGTCGCCTGATCGGCTTCGCAGGCATCCTTGCAGACGTCGATGGTATAGGTGGTGATTTTGTTGACCAGCTTCGCCTTGGGACTGGTGGTGCTTCTCGGGTCATCCACCGTGGACTTGACGCCGTAGGTAAACATGAAACGCGCCCATTCGTCGGCGATTCGCGCGCTGCCACTGGGAACGGCCGCTGTGATCGCGGCGAGGGTCGCGGAATCGGTGATGCCCGCCAGCCCCGCCGCATCAGAGAGGTCGGCGGTGGTGCCGGCCTGGTTGGGATAGCCGTTGCCGACGAAAATGATGAAATTCTTGGAACAGCCACCATTGGCGGCGCTCGGCGGCAAATAGGTGGTTGCCGCAACACTTGCGAGGGAATTTCCCGCCAGCAGGCCAGCGGGCTGTTTGGTGGTATCGGTAACATTGCCCGTGTAATCACGCAGGTCGGGAGCGCTGCCGCTGGGCAGGTCGGTGGTGCCGAAGCGGGCGAAGCCGTTGAAGTAGCGGTAAGCCGCGTTCATCATGTTGTCGTAGACGATGGAGGCGGTGTTCACCTTGTCGTCGTTGTCGCCGTCGAGCCCGAAGTTGGCGACCATGGTGTTGAGCATGCCGACAAATGCATTCTTGTTGGTGGTGTTCATCTCGCGCACGGCAAAGCGCACGTAGCCGCCGTTGGAACCGGCCGCCAGCAGCAGGCCGACATTGACGCTGTCGCCAAGGGTGGAAAGGACTTCGGACAGGGCCTCGAGCTCCGATTCGCCCTGCTTGCCGGTCGCCCAGTGCTGGCTGGCAGCCGCCCAGTTGGTCGAGTTGTCGAGCACGATGAGGATATTGGCCTGGGCGCCGGTGGCGGCCTCGCCGCCGGTGTAGAGGTCGATGTCGTCGGCGCGCGTTTGCGGCGAGAGCAGCGCGCACGCCGCGAAGAAGGCGCCGAGAAGTATGCGAATTGCGGATTTCATGATGTTTCCCCCTCCTTCAATGCCAGCGGCTCAGGTGCCCGTGCATCGATAGGATGAATCGTTGCTGTAGGCCGTTACCTTGCCGTTGTCCATGCGGATTCCGGTGCCCTGGGTGATCGATACGTTGGCGCCGAACCAACCGGAACTTGACGATGCCTGAAGTTGCCAGATGGTGTCGGAACATTGCGAATAGGCACTGGATCCAGCCGAGCACGACGCATCGGCGGCATTGTTGATAATGTCGAGCGCGATGTTCAGCACCGGCGCGCTGCGTACCAGGCATGGACGTGCAATGACGACGGTGTAGTTCTTGCCTCCCTCGGCGACGGTGACCGTGCTGGCGGTACCGGCAATGTTGGCGGTGAAGTTGCTGGACAGCACCATGTCGATGGTTCGTTGCGCCGTCGACATCGCCTCGCTGCGCGACTGGGCATTGGCCACGGTGCGCAGATTGACGGTCGATAGACGGATCGCCGAAACGGCAAGCAGTGTCAGCACCACGAGCATGATCAGGCTCAGGATCAGCACGATGCCGCGCTGGCGGCTGGCAAGGCCGTTCATGGCACCTCCCTGCGGCCGGACGTGTTGACCAGCTTGACGGTCGAGGACGTCAAGCGCCGGCGGTAGGCGTCGCCCGCCGCCGCCACCGTCTTGCTGCCCAGCGTGAAGGACTTGGTATCACTGTAGCCGCCGGTGGTCTTCAGGTCCCGCGTGACCAGAAACAGCTTGATCGCCATGACGTCCTCCCAGCGATTCTCGGTACTGGCGTCGAGCCGCATGCCGGTCACCGCAGTGCCAGTGGAACCGGTCTGGCGCGGATCATTGTTGGAGACGACCCAGGCATCGACCGAGCCATCGTCGGTGGTGTCGATGCCATACTCGAGGTGCATGTTCTCGACGCCCGGGGCGATGGTCCGTACGTTGCCGAGCACGGTCAGCGCGCCGCTGTTCATTCCCAGCTCGACCATTTTCAGCGTGGGTATGCCGTCGCCCACGGTTGCGGTATCGTTGTCGAGATTGTTGACGCAGTCGTCGCACTGGGAGATGAAGTAGATTCTCGTGATCAGCTTGCGTACCGAGGCATTCGAACCCACCACCGTCGGGGTGCAGCCGAGCAGGTGCAGATTGAAATCGGCGCTGGTGGTGGTGGCCCTGGCGAGGAAGCGCGGCGGGTACTTGGCCAACGCATCCACGGCCCCCTCCGGGCAAGTCGAGGCCTGCAGATAAGGGTCGCCGGACACGTAGCCCGTGCCGCCCGCAGTGATCGCCGTGGTGCTGGCGCGGCGGATGACGAAGACATCGGTGCCAGTCCTGTAGTTGTCCAGGCAGGCGGTCAGGGCCGAGGGAAGGCTGCCCGTGCCATGCGCCTCGTAACCGAAAATCGGCATCGGCACATCGACGTTCGTGGCGGGCGTCGCCTGTGCAGCGGCCGTGCTCCAGCCGGGAAGGTCGCCCGAGGTCGTCGAGCAGGGATCGACGTACTTCCAGTCGGCCGGCGTCGCGCCATTCACAATGCCGAGGCCGGGCAGCGAAGGGGCCAGGGTGCCGAAATAGCCGGCGAGACGGATGTCCTCGGCCAGGGTGTCGAGCGAGTAACGCGCCGCTTCGATCTTCTGCCCCTCGTGGTCGATCTTCTCCCGTGTGCTGACCGAGGTGGCAAAAATGGACGCCAGTGCCGCCATCAGGAGCGTGCTGATGCCCATGGCCACCATCAGTTCAACCAGGCTGAAGCCGCGACCGGCAGGCAAACGGAGGGGAGTCTTCTTCATGGCGGTTCAGGTTCCATCCAGAATGGCAACGCGAATGACTCGGCTGACACCGCTGCGGCGCGAAGTGATGGCGGTCGACCCGCAGGTATTGTCAGCAGGCACGACGCCGATGTCGCGCGCGCCCCAGACCACATCAATCTGAAATTCACCTGCGGTACCCGTGTTGAACACGCAGGCACGCGCCCCGGGCATGCCGCCCACCTTGCCAGTGCCAACAACCTCGCCGACACCCTTCAGAGCAAGGTCCCACTCGCACAGGTCACGCGCGACGACCGTCGACTTGCCTGCGCAGCAAGTGGCCTGCAGGGCCGGCGTGTTGTTGCTCACGGTAATGCAGTCATTGTTGTAGCTGGTACCGAACTCTGTCTTGACTCCGCCGCCGGACTGCTGGTTGTAGCCGGTGGCGGCGGACGTGCTGGTCTTTACCTCAGCCAGGTTGGAATTCATGCGATCGGCCAGTTCGCTGGTCAGCAGCATGGCCTGGGTGCGGGAAAAGGATTCCGCCTCGGCATTGATCGCCCGCGCCTGCAGGCCGGCCAGGCCGAGCAGGCCGACGGCCAGAATGGCCATGGTAATGATGACTTCGAGGAGCGAAAATCCGCGTTCCCCTGACATGGCGGTGTGATTAATCATTAACATGCGGTGGTGTGGTCCGGCATGGCCCTAACCCGCGCGTTGCCGTTGATATCGAAGGTGACGCAGCGCGGTGTGGCGTAGTTGTCGATATCGGTGACCCGCAAGGTGACTGGTACACCTCCCGCGAGACGCCCGGTCCGGGTAAAGACGATCGGCGCTGCAGTCCCCTGATACACGTAGGTCATGTTTGCGGTCGGCTTGATGATCTGCATCACGCCGTCGTCTGGAGCCGAGGTACTGCAAGCAGTTGCGCTGGTGAATACGATGCACCATCCGTTGCTGAAGTTGTTTGACGGTGCAACAATCGAAATCGAAGAACCGGAAGCCCCGCTCCACTTGATGGCTTCACTTCTCGCCAGCATCGCCGTGGTCACCAGATCAAAGGTGGCGGATTTCATTTTCTGGACATTGAGCAAGGTCTTGATGCCGGGCACGCCGACAGCCATCAGGATGCCCATGATCGCGATGACCACCATCACTTCCAGCAAGGTGAATCCGTCAGCCCGGCGGCGATTGGCTACCATGCGCTCACCGGCAGTTTCAGGCCAAACTGGTTGATGGAATACTCCGAACTCGCCCCCGCCGCAGGAAAGCCTGCCTGATTGGTTCCGGCCTTGCCACTGGCGCTGACCCTGAAGGTCGGCATCCCCTGCATGGCAACCACGGTGGACGCCGTATTGGTTCCGGCCGTTAGCGTGATGTCGAAATATTGGATGACCTCGGCGGGTACGGTGTAACCAAGAGCCGCCAAACTCCCGTTGGCGGGAACAACGTATGTGCACGTTGGTGTTTGATTTGCATCAGTCGGGTCGGCCGGATCCGAACAAGTGTTCTTACCTGCCTTCATCATGTACTGCTCCTGTCGGCTGGCAATTTCCATGAGCACGGCCTTGGCCGCCGCCTGGTTGGCGCGTCTCAGATACTCCTGGTAAGCAGGCAAGGCCATCGAAATAAGAATACCGATAATTGCCAGGGCGATCATCAGTTCCATCAACGAGAAGCCGCCATTGCCCAGCCTGCCGCGAACGCAGCGCAAGGCCTTGGGATAGGACGCCTGCCTGACCGATTTCATTTGATGTAGCGCATCCAGCGTTGACATGGAAGCATCATGTCCCCCGGATGGCCGGCTGCGCCATCGGCGAAAGCGGATTCGGCATAGGGGAAACCCTATGCCGGAAGCCATGCAAAAGTTATGTCTACGGCAAAGCCGGAGACGGTATCCCTTGCGGACGGCTCCGGCGCTACGGCGACGATCCCCACCAGACGGGACGAGCGTGTCGCGGAATTGCTCACGCCCCGGCTTGCATTTTCCGGCGGTGTCTATAATCGGACCGTCTTTCGCTGCGACCTCACCATCCATGGGCCTGGCCTACGCTGCAACCGAGCTGACGCATGTCAGCACCTCGCGCCAACTGACCCTTTCGACGGGGATGCTGCTGGCGCTGGTTTTCGCGGCCATGGTCGGGATTGCGGCGTGGTCCTGGCTGAACCGGCGCCGCCTGCTCGAGCGCCGACGCAGCGCCGAAGCCGAGCTGCGTGCCACGCAAAACAGGCTGGCGCAGGTGTCGAATCAGTTGCCGATCGCGCTCTTCAGCTTCCGGCCGGGGCACGGCTTCGAGGCGGTCAGCGACGGCATCGAACACTTGCTGCCGGTCACGGCGCAACAGTTGCTGGCCGATCCGATGCGACTGCTCGCCGCCGTTGCGGCGGAAGATCGCGCCGGACTGCAATGGCTTAACATTGCGGAGGACTGCCCGACGCGGCTGGAATGGCTTGGCCGCAGCGCGACGCCGCGCGCCGGCACGGAGCCGGACAACGGGGCAAGGGTGCGCTGGCTGCAGATGCGCGGCTCGGTGGATATCGGTCCCGGCGGCGAACGGCTGCTGGCGGGCGTGGTGGTAGACGTCACGCCGCTGATGAGCACGCAGCAGGCACTGGAAGTTTCCCGTGAGGAGTTGCGCCAGCTCGCGACTTACCGCGAAAACGAGCGTGAGCAGGAATACCGGCGCCTGGCGCGCGAATTCCACGACGAGCTCGGACAATTGCTGACGAGTGCCCGCATGCAATTGCAATGGCTGGACGGCCGTCTCGACGGCCACCAGGCCACGCGCACCGCGCTGGCCTCGATCGAGTCCATGATCGGCGAGGCCTACCGCAGCGTGAAGTCGATTGCCGCGGAACTGCGGCCGCCGGCGCTCAACCTCGGCTTGCCCGCCGCCATCGAATGGCAGGCCGCGCGCGTGCTGGCGCCGGCGGGCCTGCAATTCACCGTGGCGCTGGCCCCCGTGGCGGAGTCGCTGCCCGACGCGGTCGCCACGGCGCTGTTTCGCATCGTGCAGGAGGCCTTCACCAATGTGCTGCGCTACGCCGGGGCGCGCAGCGTGCATGT
>CAZYTN010000072.1:0-9854 GCA_964650115.1 uncultured Sulfuritalea sp. | reverse complement strand
GCGCCACGGTGTTCGCCTATGCGGTGAGCGACCCCGAGCGCTACGGCGTGGTGGAGTTCGATGCCGCCGGGCGCGCCATCAGCATCGAGGAAAAGCCGAAGGCACCGAAGTCGCGCTACGCCGTGACCGGCCTGTATTTCTACGATACCCAGGTCTGCGATTTGGCGGCAAATCTCAAGCCGTCCGCACGCGGCGAACTCGAGATCACCGACCTCAACCGCGTCTATCTCGAAAAGGGCCAGCTCAAGGTCGAGATCATGGGCCGCGGCATGGCCTGGCTCGACACCGGCACCCACGAATCGCTGCTCGAAGCCAGCCAGTTCATCGAGGTCATCGAAAAACGCCAGGGCCTCAAGGTCGCCTGCCCGGAAGAAGTGGCCTGGCGACAGAAATGGATCAGCGAT
This sequence comes from uncultured Sulfuritalea sp., assembly GCA_964650115.1. GTDB lineage: Bacteria > Pseudomonadota > Gammaproteobacteria > Burkholderiales > Rhodocyclaceae > Sulfuritalea. The sequence goes on along the minus strand of CAZYTN010000072.1, from coordinate 9,450 downwards.
GCGCAACTGGCCAGGCTGGCCGAACCGCTGGCCAGGAGCCAGTACGGTCAGTATCTGCAGAACCTGCTGACACAAGGGGTGCAGGGATGAAAATCGTTCCCACCACGATCCCGGAAGTCGTGCTGCTGGAGCCGAAGGTGTTCGGCGACGACCGCGGCTTCTTCTATGAGAGCTGGAACAAGCGGACCTTTGCCGAGCTCGGCATCGCCGCCGACTTCGTCCAGGACAACCACTCGAAGTCGCAGAAGAACGTGCTGCGCGGCCTGCATTACCAGATCGAGCAAGCCCAGGGCAAGCTGGTCCGCGTCACCGCCGGTGCGGTGTACGACGTGGCCGTGGATTTGCGCCGCTCATCGTCGACCTTCGGCAAGTGGGTCGGCTTCACCCTGTCCGCCGAGGACAAACGCATGGCATGGATCCCGCCCGGCTTCGCCCACGGCTTCTGCGTCACCTCGGACTCCGCCGAGTTCCTTTACAAGACCACCGACTACTGGAGTCCGGCGCACGAACGCACCTTGCTGTGGAACGATCCGCAACTGGCGATTCCCTGGCCGCTGACCGGCGAGCCGCTGCTGGCAGCCAAGGACGTCGCCGGGCAACCCTTCGGCCAGGCCGAAACCTTCGCATGAAGATCCTCCTCACCGGTTGCGCCGGGCAACTCGGCCGCGAATTGAAGCGTTCGCTGGCCTGCCTCGGCGAGGTCGTCGCCTGCGACCGGCGCCAACTCGACCTCGCCCAGACCGACAGCCTGCGCGCAGCGATACGCGCGATGGCCCCGACGGTGATCGTCAACGCCGCCGCCTACACCGCGGTGGACAAGGCCGAAGCCGAGCCGAGGGTGGCCGACGCGATCAACGCCGTGGCCCCCGGCATCCTCGCCGAGGAAGCGCAGCGCCTGGGCGCGCTGCTGATCCATTATTCGACCGACTACGTTTTCGACGGCACCAAAGCCGGGCCCTACACGGAAGACGACACCCCCGCGCCCTTGTCCGCCTACGGCCGCAGCAAGCTCGCCGGCGAACAGGCGATCGCCGCTTCGGGCGCCCGCCAGCTGATCTTCCGCACCAGCTGGGTGTATGGACTGCACGGGGCGAACTTCATGAAGACCATGCTGCGCCTGGGCCGCGAGCGCAATGAACTGCGCGTGGTTGGCGACCAGGTCGGCGCACCGACCTGGACCCGCCACCTGGCCGACGTCACGGCGTTGATTCTGGCCCGCCGCGATCTGCCCGACTTACCCAACGGCCTGTATCACCTGGCCGCCGCGGGCGAAACCAGTTGGCATGGCTATGCCGAGGCAATCTTCGCCGAGGCGCAACGCGCCGGCCTGATCGAGAAATCGCCCGTGGTTCACCGTATCGCCAGCGCCGACTATCCGCTGTCGGCGCCGCGCCCAGCCAACTCGCGGCTTGACTGCACGAAGTTCCAGCACGACTTCGATCTGGTCCTGCCCGACTGGCGCAGCGGCCTCGCCGACTGCCTTGACGACGCACGCTTCTGAACTTACTAACTAAAAAACCCATGGCTGTTACCCCCACTTACGACGAATCCTCCTTCCGCGTCCTCAAGGGACTGGAGCCGGTGCGCGAACGCCCCGGCATGTACACCCGCACCGACTCGCCGGCGCACATCATTCAGGAAGTCATCGACAACTCGGCCGACGAAGCCCTCGGCGGACATGCGAAAAACCTCCACGTGCTGCTGCATCTGGACGGCTCGATCACGGTCACCGACGACGGCCGCGGCATTCCGGTCGGACTGCATCCCGACGAGAAAATCCCGGTGGTGGTGCTCGCCTTCACGCGCCTGCATGCCGGCGGCAAGTTCGACAAGAGCACCGGCAATTCGGCCTATGCCTTTTCCGGCGGCCTGCACGGCGTCGGCGTGGCGGTGACCAGCGCCCTGTCCACCCGCGTCTCGGTCGAAGTGCGGCGCGAAGGAAAAATCTGGGCCATCGAATTCTCCGGTGGCGGCGAAAAAGTCGGCGCCCTCACGGAGATGGGCAGTTGCGGCCGCCAGAGCGGTACACGGGTACGCGTCTGGCCCGATCCGAAATACTTCGATACGCCCAAAGTTCCGCCCCCCGAACTGGAACGCCTGTTGCGCTCCAAGGCCGTGCTGCTGCCCGGCGTCAAGGTACGCCTCGACATCGAGCAGGCCGATGGCAGCCACACCAGCAAGACCTGGAGCTATCCGACCGGCCTCGCCGGCTACCTGGAGGAACAGGCCGGCAATGCCGAGGCGGTTGCCCCCCTGTATGCCGCCGAAAAATACGCCGACGCCGATCATGCGGATTTTGCCGCCGGAGAAGGCGCGGCCTGGGCCATCGGCTGGCATGTCGATGCCGTGGCCTCCGAGTCCTTCGTCAATCTGATTCCCACCGTGGCCGGCGGCACTCATGAAGCGGGCCTGCGCGCCGGCGCCTTCGAGGCCGTCAAGTCCTTCATCGAACACCGGGCGCTTTTGCCGCGCGGCATCAAACTGCAGCAAGACGATGTCTGCGCGCGCATGGCCTACGTACTGTCGGCGCGCATCCTCGATCCGCAGTTCCAGGGGCAGGTCAAGGAAAAGCTCAATTCGCGCGAAGCCGTGAAGCTGGTCTCCAGCATGATCCGCGACCCCTTCGAGATCTGGCTCAACCAGCATGTCGAGGCCGGCAAGGCCATCGCCGAAATCTCGATCAAGCAGGCGCTGGCGCGACAGAAGAACTCGCAAAAGGTCGAGAAGCGCAAGCAGTCCGGCGTCGCCGTACTGCCGGGCAAGCTCTCGGACTGCGAATCGACCGACATCGCCGAGAACGAACTGTTCCTGGTCGAAGGCGATTCAGCCGGCGGCTCGGCCAAGATGGCGCGCAACAAGGAAACCCAGGCCATCCTGCCGCTGCGCGGCAAGGTGCTCAACTCATGGGAAGTCGAAGCCGGACGGCTCTTCGCCAACAACGAGATTCACGACATCGCCGTGGCGCTGGGCATCGATCCGCATGCGGCCGATGCGGCGCCCGACTTGTCCAACCTGCGCTACGGCAAGCTGATCATCATGTCCGATGCCGACGTCGATGGCGCGCACATCCAGACCCTGCTGCTGACCCTGTTCTATCGCCATTTTCCGGCCCTGATCCGCAACGGCCACATCTTCATCGCGCAGCCGCCGCTCTACCGCATCGACGTCCCCGCTTCGGGCAAGAAGCGCCCCGCGCGCCGCCTGTATGCGCTGGACGAGGGCGAACTGGTCGCCATCAAGGACCGCCTGATCAAGGAAGGCATCCGTGAGGACGCGGTCGAAGTGGGCCGCTTCAAGGGCCTCGGCGAGATGAATCCCGACCAGCTGCGCGAGACCGCCATGGCGCCGGCCACGCGCCGCGTGCTGCCGGTGGTCGACCTGCCCGCCGCCCAGGAACCGACCGCGAAGCTGTTCAACCTGCTGATGGGCAAGGGCGAGGCCTCCTCGCGCCGGGCCTGGATGGAAGCCAACGGCCACCTGATCGAGGCCGATATCTGAGACACTGCCGCACCCTAAATCATGAGCAACGAAACCCCTGACCTGTTCGACCAACCCGCAAGCGCGGATGCCGCGCCTGCCGCCCCGCCAGCCCCGCCCGCCGTGCCGCCGGTGCTGACTCTCGACGCGGGCGACGGCAATTCGCTGCCGCTGGCTGCGTACGCCGAGCGCGCCTACCTTGCCTATGCCATGAGCGTGGTGCGGGCGCGCGCCCTGCCGCAGGTGGAAGACGGCCTCAAGCCGGTGCAGCGCCGCATCCTGCACGCCATGAACGAGATGCGTCTGGCCGCCAGCGCCAAGCACGTCAAGAGCGCGCGCGTGGTCGGCGACGTGATCGGCAAGTACCACCCGCACGGCGACACCAGCGTCTATGACGCCATGGTGCGCGTGGCGCAGGATTTCACGCTGCGCTATCCGCTGGTCGACGGCCAGGGCAATTTCGGCTCGCGCGACGGCGACGGCGCGGCGGCGATGCGCTACACCGAATGCCGCCTGACGCCTTTTGCCGATCTGCTGCTGGGCGAAATCGATCGCGGCACGGTCGACTTCATCGCCAACTACGACGGTTCGATGACCGAGCCGCAGCTGCTGCCGGCACGCCTGCCGATCGTGCTGTTGAACGGCGCCTCGGGCATCGCGGTCGGCATGGCGACAGAAATCCCGCCGCACAACCTGCGCGAAGTCGCCGAAGCCGCGCGCCTGCTGATCAGGAAACCCGAAGCGGTGCTGGAGGAAGTCCTCGCCGTGCTGCCGGGACCGGATTTTCCCGGCGGCGGCCAGCTCATCTCGACCCCGGCCGACATCCGCGACGCCTATGCCAACGGCCGTGGGTCCTTGCGCATGCGCGCGCGCTGGCGCATCGAGGAGTTGGCGCGCGGCCAGTGGCGCGTCATCGTCTACGAATTGCCGCACGGTGTCTCGGTAGCCCAAGTGCTGTCCGAGATCGAGGGCCTGACCAATCCGCAACCGCGCGCCGGCAAGAAGGACGTCAGCCAGGAACAGAAGAACCTGAAGGCGCTGGTGCTCGGCGTGCTCGACAGCGTGCGCGACGAATCCAGCGACCAGCAGGCGGTGCGCATCATGCTCGAACCGAAGAGCTCGCGCATCCCGCAGGACGAATTCATGGCCGTGCTGCTGGCCCACACCAGCCTCGAAGCCAGCGTTTCGGTGAACCTGACCATGGTCGGGCGCGATGGCCGACCGCAGCAGAAGAACCTGCTGACCATCCTCCACGAATGGATCGCCTTCCGCTTCGCCACGGTGGAACGCCGCACCCGGCATCGGCTGGTCGAGGTGCTGCGCCGCGTGCATATCCTCGAAGGGCGCATGACGGTCTTCCTGCGCATCGAGGAAGTGATCCGCTGCATCCGCGAATCGGACGAACCGAAACCCGACCTCATGGCGCGCTTCGGCCTGACCGAGATCCAGGCCGAGGACATCCTCGAAATCCGCCTGCGCCAGTTGGCGCGCCTCGAAGGCATCCGCATCGAGAAGGAACTCGGCGACCTGCGCACCGAGCACGGCCAGCTCAACAAGCTGCTCGACTCGCGCGGCGAAATGACCAAACTGATCCAGAAGGAAATCGCCGAGGATGCCAAGCGCTTCGGCGACGAACGCCGCACCCTGCTCGAAGCCGTAACGCCGATCTCGCAGGGCGAGATTTCCGTGCCCGACGAACCGGTGACGGTGATCATCTCCAAAAATGGCTGGGTCCGTTCGCGCCAGGGCCATGGCATCGACCCGGCGAGCATCGCCTACAAGACCGGCGACTTCCCCTGGCTGGTGGCCGAAACGCGCACCGTGTGGCCACTGATCGTGATCGACAGCAACGGCCGCAGCTACAGCGTGCGCGTCTCCGACCTGCCGGGCGGCCGCGGCGACGGCGCACCGCTGAATACCATGATCGAGTTCCAGGAAGGCGGCAAGCTGGCGCAAGTGTTGACCGCCGCACCGGAGAGCAAGTACCTGGTGGCCGGTTCGGGTGGCTACGGCTTCGTCGCCAGCGTCGCCGACATGGTCGCGCGCAACAAGGCCGGCAAGGCCTTCCTGACCCTGGACAAGGGCGAGAAGCCGCTGCCGCCGGCGCCGGCGGTCGGCGACAGCGTCGCGGTGCTCACCCAGGGCGGCAGGCTGCTGCTGTTCCCGCTGACGGATCTCAAGGAAATGGCCAAGGGCAAGGGGCTCATGCTGATCGACTTGACGAGGAGCGACGAAGTCGTCGGCGTCGCCGTCAGCGGCGGCGAAACGCTGCTGATCGGCGGCAGCGGGCGCGGCGGCAAGACTGTCCAGCAGCCGCTCGATGCCCGCGCCCAGGCCGCGTTCCGCGGCACCCGGGCAAGGCGTGGACAGGAAATCCTCCTAAAACTAAAACCCGCGACCCTCGCCTTGGCTGGCAAGCATTGATGCTAGAATCCTCGAAATTTCGGTCTGTCCGTATCCGCCTGTGTCTGTCCAGGATCGCCGCCGCCCACGGAGAATAAAAAATGCTTTTCCTCCTCTACTACGTCGTCGCCATCATTGTGCTGGTCATGCATTTCACCGGAACGCTGGCTCGCTACAACATCGAATGGCTGATTCTGGTGCTCGCCGTGACGGTATTTCCGGCGGTCATTTACCTGTAGTTGCCTTTGGGTGCCTTTGCTTACTGAATCGCCGTTTCGTCAGCGCCGGTCTGGTCTCAACAATGGCTGACGATGATGTCTTTCACCTGATTCACGACCGCGTCGACCACCTCGACCTTCTGCGGTAAATCCTCGATCCCTTCCAGTTCCACCGGGCGCGCCGGATCACGCCCCAGCGCCTCGCGTATGGTTTCGGCAAACTTCACCGGTTGCGCCGTTTCCAGCACGATCATCGGCACTCCGGCGACGCGATGCTCGCGCGCCACTTTCACGCCGTCGGCCGTGTGCGTGTCGATCATCTGCCCGTAACGCTCCCAGACATCGCGTATCGTCGCCAGGCGATCCCTGTGCGTACTGCAGCCTGAGACGAAGCCATAAGACATCAGGCGTGCGGCAAACGGGCCATCGGCCAGGCTGAAACTGCCGCCGGCATCCACCTGGCGCCACAGCTGACGCACGATGGCCGCATCGCGGCCAACCAGGTCGAAGATGAAGCGCTCGAAGTTCGATGCCTTGGAAATATCCATCGACGGGCTGGAAGTGACGTGCGTTTCAGCCGTGGTTCTGGGTCGGTAGGTGCCGGTACGGAAGAATTCGTCGAGCACGTCGTTCTCGTTGGTGGCCAGCACCAGGCGGGCAATGGGCAGCCCCATCATGCGCGCGATGTGGCCGGCGCAGATGTTGCCGAAGTTGCCTGAAGGAACGGCAAAAGCCACTTCTTCCTTGCTCGAAGCGGTCGCCTCGAACCAGCCCTTGAAGTAATACACCACCTGCGCCATCACGCGCGCCCAGTTGATCGAATTCACCGCGCCGATCTTGTACCTCGCCTTGAATTCCGCATCGTTGGACACCGCCTTGACGATGTCCTGGGCGTCGTCGAACATGCCGCGCACGGCGATGTTGAAGATGTTGTCATCCTGCAGCGAATACATCTGCGCGCGCTGGAAGGCGCTCATGCGGCCTTCGGGCGAGAGCATGAAGACGCGCACATTGTGCTTGCCGCGCATCGCATACTCGGCCGCCGACCCGGTATCGCCGGAGGTGGCGCCAAGGATGTTGATGATCTCGCCGCGTCGCTCCAGCACGTATTCGAACAGGTTGCCGAGCAACTGCATGGCCATGTCCTTGAAGGCCAGGGTCGGCCCGTTGGACAGTTCCAGCAGGTGGAACTCCGGCTCCAGCGTGGTCAGCGGCACGATGTCCCCTGCCCGCGCCGGATCGCGGCTCCAGCGATAGGTCTGCGCCGTATAAGTCTGGTCGCAGATGGCCTTCAGGTCGGCCGGCGGGATGTCGGTGGCAAACAGGCTCAGGATGCGAAACGCCAGTTCCGCATAGGAGAGGCCGCGCCACTCGTCGAGTTGGTCGGCCACCTGCGGATAGCTTTCCGGCAGGTAAAGCCCGCCGTCGGGCGCCAGCCCGCCGAGCAGGATGTCGCAGAAAGACTCAGCGGGCGACTGGCCGCGGGTGGAGATGTATTTCATGTCGGTTGGGAAAAATAGGGAAACAGGATTGACGTTGATGGACTGTAGGTCATTCGGAACAAGCAAAAGTTGGCGCTGGTGGGACGGCGATGCTCTTTAATTCTTGGCAGATTCGATTCGAGCCTAACCCCCTTTGACTGGCGGGCCGGCACGGCGGCTAGCTGGGGCACGGCACTTCCGGCCCGTTCGCACCTCCGCACCAGCTAAAGCTAGATTTCACAATACGTCCGCTATAGTCATAGGTTCGCGATCAATTGCGAGATATCCCACGAGCAACATTGTCGCGTGATAGAAGTCGCGATTTGGGTGTTCCGAGGGCTCATCTTTCAAAACCAGTCGACAGACATCTTTCATCAAAGCAACAACTTTCTTGCGCTGCGGCTCCAATTCGTGCGCGAGCTTATTACGAAGACTGTTGACCTTGTAGAGAGCATCCCAGACCACTGCGTCATTGCTTATTGGAATGCTATCTCGCGAGGCAACCGCTTGCGCAAGTTGAACAAGAGCTTTGCCGCTAGACACGGGGCTATTTTCACCACGAAACGACGTCACTAGTGCCTCAGGAAGGCGCGCCAAAAGAAACTTCCACAGCGACTCTTCGAGTATGAGATGCGCCTTTAGGACCATTGACGCCTCGTCGCCACGAGGAACAAGGCTCTCAAAAGTTGCTATGTCGCGCTCAATTGCGTCCATGTTTCCCCTTGTGAGTGAAATCTAACGAGGATGTAGAACTATTGGGGTCAGTGTCGGCTTGCTTTGTGGCAAGACGCACACCTTGAAAATAATCCCACACTACGCCTCTTGATTGCTTTATTGATTGCTATTTCTGTAGCGCGACGTCTGGCGCATATATCTTCAAGCACTTCGCCTTGGCCTGCTCTAAGCCAACGGAATCTCTAAGCTCATCCCTACAAGTCCGTAAATTGGTTTGGTAGTCAAGGCACTTCGCCCAAACGAGCATGAATAGCTCCTTACCTCCAGTCTTGTGTGACTGGGCAGTAGTGAGCGCAATGTCAAATAGCGGTGTTGCACCCCATTCGTACGTTGAAAGAAATTCTTTCTGCTCTTTCTTGCTTGTCTTCTTAAAAAGCAGCGAGGCATTCGCTGCGTCTTCGCACATTTGCTGGTCGCGGACGGCAGTTTCGTAACCGGCTCCAAAAGCCTGCATCGAAACAAGAACCGCTAGTGCTATTACTTTTCTCATGTGGGGTAAAAAGAGTTAAAGAAAGAGTTAAAAAGGGGTAAAAGAGGCTTGGCTCGGATTATTCATTAATCCAAAATACGCCACACGCCGTTGCGACGGATTTCCTTGTGCATGGCGTCGGGCCTGATATCGGCTCCGTTGGGCCACGCGACAGCCCCGCAATGGAGATATGCTTGGGCGAAGTAAGCAGGGTCGCGCAGCGCCTCAAAGACCCCCGCATCCGGCCCATGCACGAGCGCGGAAAGATCAACGATACCGGTCAATCCATCGTTGAATGTCACCGCAATTTTCCATTCCGGAAGCACGCTGAGTGTTCGCAACCGCCATGGCGCGGCGGGAATCACTCCAGTGGCTTGATGGGTTTCGGTAGTTGCTTGGCTCGACATAGGTTCCAATCGCCCATCAATTCGAGCCTGCCCCGTTTGATCTTCGTTCGACGTCTCATCGCGAACAATCTTCGCCACCGGCTTGCCGTTACGTGCCAGGATCACTTCCTCGCCTCGCTCCACCGCCGCTACAAGGTAGGCCCAGTGCTTCCTGGCATCGCCCATGTTGAATTGCATGATCTAGCCAAGCTCTTCCATGCGTAGCCGGATCACCTTCTTCTTCACCACCGGCAGCGCCTCGATTTTCACGATGGCGGCAT
>CAZYTN010000071.1:0-9858 GCA_964650115.1 uncultured Sulfuritalea sp. | reverse complement strand
TGCCGCAGGCGGTGCTGGCGGCCGTGATCATCATGGCGGTGATCGGCCTGATCAATTTCGGCGCCGTCAAGCACGCCTGGCAGGCCAACCGCCATGACGGCATCGCCTCGGCCGTCACCTTTGTCGCCACCCTGGCTTTTGCGCCGCATCTCGACAAGGGCATCATGGTCGGCGCCGGGCTCGCCATCCTGCTCTATCTCTATCGCACCATGACGCCGCGCGTGGCGATTCTCGGCCGCTTGCCCGACGGCACGTTGCGCGATGCCCAGGTGCATAAGCTACCGCCATCGCAAATCGTCACCGCGGTCCGCTTCGATGGCCGCCTCTACTTCGCCAACGTGGCGTTTTTCGAGGATGCGATTCTCGAGGCGGTTGCCAACAACCCGCAGGCGCCCTACCTGCTGATCGTCGGCGAAGGCATCAACGAACTCGACGCCTCGGGCGAAGAGGTGATCCACCACATTGTCGAACGCCTGCGCGGCAACGGCACCGTGGTGCTGTTCGCCGGCCTGAAGAAGCAGGTGATCGACGTCATGAAAGCCACCGGCCTCCATGCGGCGATCGGCGAGCGGAGCTTTTTCGCCACGGCGGAACGGGCCCTGGAAGCCATCTATTCGCGCGCCGAAAACCGCGACACCGAGGACAGCCTGCGGCCGGTTTCGGTATCGGTTCCCGTGCCCGAGCAGCGCTTTGGCTAAGAGCCTGCGAATAAATCTACTGCGCGTGCCGGATCGGGGCTTGGGCGGTGCTCGCTATCCTCACATATAACGACATATGTTCCGGTAGCTGCGCTCCGGCCGCACCCCGCTGCGGCCCGCTCGCTACGATTTCTTCGCAGGCTCTAAGTCGGCGCTGGCGACACGGCGGCTTGGAGCCGGAGCCGGCTGCTAAAATCGCCTGAATCCCGCCATCGACATGACCAGCCTCCTGCCCATCGACCTCCTGCTGATTGCCGCCTGCGCCTGGCTGGCGATCGGGCTGCTCGGCCTGGTCGCGCCGCGCGACACACATTTCATCAGCAAGCTGCTGTTTCCGCTCGGCGCCGCCGTCGGCATCGCGGTCGGCCTGGTGGCGCTCGATGCGCTGGGGCGCCAGGCGCAAACCGCGGTGCTGGTGATCGGCCTGCCCGATTTGCCCTTCCATCTGCGCCTGGACAATCTTTCCGCAGTCTTCGCCGTGCTGCTGGGCTTCGTCCCGGCCGGCATTTCGATCTTTGCCGCCGGCTATTTCCGCGAGGGCGAAGGCACCGCGCCCGGCGTGCTGTGCCTCGAATACCACGTCTTCCTCGCCAGCATGCTGATGGTATTGATGGCGGACGATGCCTACGCCTTCATGGTGGCCTGGGAGTGCATGGCGCTGTCGTCCTTCTTCCTCGTCACCACCAACCACCACCATGCCGAGATCCGTCGCGCCGGCTTCCTCTACCTGCTGATCGCCCACGTCGGCGCCATCGCCATCCTGCTTTCCTTCGGCGTCATGACCGGCGGCGCCGGCGATTACAGCTTTGCCGGAATGCGCGCGCAGCAGCTCTCGCCGTTCTGGGCCTCGGCCGCCTTCCTCCTGGCGCTGGTCGGCTTCGGCGCCAAGGCCGGGCTGGTGCCGCTGCACGTCTGGCTGCCGGAAGCGCATCCGGCAGCGCCCTCGCCGGTCTCGGCGATGATGAGCGGCGTGATGCTGAAGACCGCGATCTACGGCCTGCTGCGGGTCAGCTTCGACCTGCTGCACGCGACGATCTGGTGGTGGGGCGTGGTGGCATTGGCGGTCGGCCTGGTCACGGCACTGTTCGGCGTGCTCTACAGCACGGTGCAAAGCGACATGAAGCGCCTGCTGGCCTATTCCTCGATCGAGAACATCGGCCTGATCGCGGTCGGCATCGGCCTGACCCTGATCTTCCACGCCTACCGCATGGAGGCGCTGGCGGCGCTGGCGATGACCGCCGTGCTCTACCACTGCCTCGCGCATTCCGCCTTCAAGAGCCTGCTCTTCCTGTGCACCGGCTCGGTGCTGCACGCAACGAAGGAACGCAGCCTGGGCAAGCTCGGCGGCCTGATCCATCGCATGCCCTGGGTGGCCTGGCTGGCGCTGGCCGGCGTCATCGCCAGCGCCGGCCTGCCGCCGCTCTCCGGCTTCGTTTCCGAGTGGCTGCTGCTGCAAAGCTTCCTCTTCTCGCCGGGCCTGCCGCACCCCTGGCTCAACATGGTGGTGCCGGTGGCGGCGGCGCTGGTGGCGCTGGTGGCCGCGCTGGCGGGCTTCGCCATGGTCAAGTTCTACGGCATCATTTTCCTCGGCCAGATGCGCGAGCCGGGGCTCAAGGACGCCCACGACGCCGGCACCTGGGAGAAGATCGGCCTGGTCTGGCTGGCGCTGATCACGCTGCTGCTCGGCATCCTGCCTTCGACGGTGATCATGCGCATCGACGCGGCGACGCGCCAGTTGCTGGGCACCGGACTGGCCGACACGCTGAAGGAACAGGGCTGGTGGATGCTGGCGCCGATCTCGCCGGAACGCGCCAGCTACGAGCCCCTGATTTTCCTCGTCACCATCGCCGCCACGCTGCTGTTCGGCCGCTGGCTGGTGCGCCGTCTTTATCACGGTCGGGTGCGCCGCACCAGTGCCTGGGACTGCGGCTATTATTTCCAGGGGCCGCGCGCGCAGGACACCGCGGAAGGTTTTTCGCAGCCGATCCGCCGCATCTTCGAACCGATGTTCCGCATGCAGCGCCACTTTCCGACCGCGCGCGACAGCGAGCCCTATTACAGCGTCAAGGTCGAGGATCATGTTTGGTACTGGCTCTACCTGCCCCTGGCGAGGGCGGCGGGCAGGGTGTCGACCCTGATCGTCGCCTTGCAGGGCGGACGCATCGCCGTGTACCTGATGTACAGCTTCATCACCCTGCTGGTGCTGCTTTTGGTGGCCAGGCCATGATCAGCGTCTCCGGCCTGTTTGGCCAGGCCTTTGCGATCGCGCTGGCGCTGGTGCTGGCGCCGCTCCTGTCGGGCTGGGTCGGGCAATGCCGCGCCTGGTTCCAGAGCCGCACGGCGCCGCCGCTGCTGCTGCCCTACTACCAGTTGCAGAAGCTGTTCCACAAGGACGTGGTGCTGGCGCATGGCGCCTCGTCGCTGTTCCGCAGCGCGCCCTTCGTCGTCTTCGGCTGCATGGTGCTGGCCTGCGCCATCATCCCCAGCCTGTCGACCGACCTGCCGCTGGCGCCCGCCGCCGACGCTCTGGCGCTGGTCGGCGTGTTCGGCCTGGCGCGGATCTTCATCTCCCTGGCGGCGATGGACGTCGGCACTTCCTTCGGCAGCCTCGGCGGGCGGCGCGAAATGCTGGTCGGCTTCCTCGCCGAGCCGGCGCTGCTGATGGTGATTTTCACTCTGGCCATGATTGCCCAGTCGACCTCGATCACCACCATCGTCGAGACCCTGGCGCATCGCGATCTGGTCATCTATCCCAGCCTGGCCTTTGCCGGGATCGCCTTCACCTTCGTCTCCTTTGCCGAGAACGCCCGCGTGCCGGTGGACAATCCGGCGACGCACCTCGAGCTGACGATGATCCACGAAGCCATGATCCTCGAATATTCGGGACGCCACCTGGCGCTGATCGAGTGGGCGGCGAGCCTCAAGCTCTACGCCTATTCCTGCCTCGGCCTGGCGCTGTTCTTCCCCTGGGGCATCGCCGCCGGCGACAACTTCCTCGCCCTGGTGGCGGCGATCCCGCTGCTGCTGCTGAAGCTGGCGATCGGCGGGGCCTTACTCGCCGGCATCGAGACCGTCAACGCCAAAATGCGCATCTTTCGCGCGCCGGAGTTTCTCGGCACCGCCTTCATGCTGGCGGTGCTCGGCCTGCTGGTGCGCATGCTGCTGGAGGCGAGGGTATGACGACCTTTCCCCCAACCCCTTTCCCGAGGAAAGGGGTGACTCTGGTTCAGCCGCGCCTTGCGCGGCTTCCGGTCGATGGCTCGCTGCCTCCTTGGGGCGGCCCGGCGGAGGCAGCATGAACAGCGCGATCCCATTCTCGGCCCAACTGATCAACCTGTTCGCCGCGGTGATCCTGCTGCTGGCCTTCGCCATGCTGGCGCAGCGGCGCATGCCGGCGCTGGTCAACCTGTTCGCTCTGCAGGGCCTGACCCTGTGCTTGGCGACGCTGGTGGCGGCGGTGACCACCGGCCAGGTGCACCTCTACTGGTCGGCGGCGCTGACGCTGGTGCTCAAGGCCCTGGTGCTGCCCTGGATCCTGCACCGCCTGGTGCGCAAGCTCAATGTCAAGGGCGAGGTCGAAGCGCTGATCAACATCCCGACCACGATGCTGGTGGGAATCGTCCTGGTCATGATCGCCTTCAACGTGGCGCTGCCCATCTCGGAACTGTCGCAGACCATCACCCGCGGCACGCTGGGCATCGCGCTGGCGGTGGTGATGCTGGCCTTCCTGATGATGATCACGCGGCAGAAGGCCATCACCCAGGTGGTCGGCTTCCTGTCGATGGAGAACGGCCTCTTCCTCGCCGCCACCAGCGCCACCTACGGCATGCCGATGGTGGTGGAACTCGGCATCGCGCTCGACGTTCTGGTCGGCGTGATCATCCTCGGCGTGTTCTTCTTCCAGATCCGCGACCAGTTCGACAGCCTGGACATCCATCACATGGAACGCCTGAAAGACAACTGATGGATTTCTTCGTATTGATGCTCGCCATCCCCCTCGTCAGCGGCGCACTGCTGACGGTGGTCGGCGAGCGCGACTGGGCGCCCAACCTCAACATCATCGCCAGCCTCGGCACATTCGCCGCCGCCGCCGGCCTGACTGTCGAGATCGTCGCCAACGGTCCCCGCTTCGCGTTCGGCGAGCAGTTCTTCATCGACTCGCTGAACGTTTTCTTTGTCGCGCTGACCGCCTTCGTCGGCCTGACCACCAGCATCTTCTCCGGCCCCTACATGAAGAACGAGCGCGAGCACGGCAAGCTCAGCGCGCCGCGCCTGCGGCTGTACAAGAGCATGTACCAGCTCTTCATGTTCACCATGCTGGCGGCGCTGACCACCAACAACCTCGGCCTGCTCTGGGTGGCGATGGAAGCCGCGACGCTGACCACGGTGCTGCTGGTCTCGCTCTACCGCACGCCGGCCAGCCTCGAAGCGGCCTGGAAATACTTCATCCTGTGCGGCGTCGGCATCGCCCAGGCGCTGTTCGGCACCATCCTGCTCTACTTCGCCGCCGAGCGCGTGCTGGGCGAAAGCGGCAACGCGCTGCTATGGACCCACCTGATCGACGTCAAGGGCCAGCTCGAACCGACCATCATGGCCCTGTCCTTCATCTTCCTGCTGGTCGGCTACGGCACCAAGGTCGGCCTGGCGCCCTTGCACAACTGGCTGCCCGACGCCCACGCCGAAGGCCCGACACCGGTCTCGGCGGTGCTCTCCGGCCTGCTGCTGAACGTCGCCCTGTATGCCATCCTGCGCTGCAAGGTGCTGGCCGACGGCGCGCTGCCGGCCGGCTTTGCCGGCAAGCTGATGATCGGCTTCGGCCTGTTCACCCTGCTGGTCGCGGCCTTCTTCCTGTCGCGCCAGAAGGATGTCAAGCGCATGTTCGCGTATTCGTCGATCGAGCACATGGGCCTCATCACATTCGCCTTCGGCATGGGCGGGCCGGTGGCCAATTTCGCCGGCCTGCTGCACATGACCATGCATTCGCTGACCAAGTCGGCGATCTTCTTCGCCGTCGGCCATGCCACGCAGAAGACCGGCACCCAGCTGATGGAAAACATCCGCGGCCTGATCGGGATCAATCCGCTGATCGGCTGGGGCATGATGCTGGGTACCCTGGCGATCCTCGGCATGCCGCCCTTCGGCGTCTTCGCCAGCGAGTTCATGATCCTCACCCATGCCATGAAGCATTTCCCCTGGGCCACGCCCATCCTGCTGTTGGCGCTGGGCGTGGCTTTCGCCGCGATCTTCGGCAAGGTACAGCCGATGGTCTTCGGCGAGACCGAGGCCAGGCGCCTGCCGCACGCGCCCGCCATCACCCCGGTGTTCCTCCATCTGGGCATCGTGCTGATGCTCGGACTCTACATTCCTCCCTATCTGACGCGCTGGTTCCATGAAGCCGCGCGCATGCTGGGCTAGGGGTTTGCCCCGACCATGATCTTCCACGCCGAACCCATCGAATTCGTCCGTCAGCCCGGCAGCGGAGCGACGGTATGGCGCGGCCGCGCCGCGGACGGCGAGGACTTGCTGCGCTTCGCCATTTCCGTGCACCGCCACCAGGGTCGCCTTGCCGCCCTGTGGGGCTGCGACGATCGCCAGCGCGACGGTCTCTATCGCCTGCATTGCGTGTTCGCCCTCGACGAAGGCTGGCTCTGGCTCAGCCTCGACCTGGCGGCCAAGGGTGACGAGTGCCCGGTGTATCCGGACCTGTCCGGCATCTTTCCGGCCGCCAATCGCATGCAGCGCGCCACCCGCGATCTGGTCGGCATCGCCAGCGACGGCAGCGACCAGCGCCCCTGGCTGCGCCACGGCGCCTGGCCGGCGGACTGGTATCCGCTGCGTCACGATGCAGAAGCAGAAAAAGGGGCCAGGCTCGAATTTTGGGATTCGTTAAATTCGAGCCTGGCCCCTTTTTCTGCTTTTTCTGCGGGCTTTCCCAACTTTCCCAGCGATTACGACTTCGTCCAGGTCGGCGGCGAGGGCGCGCACGAGATTCCGGTCGGCCCGATTCATGCAGGCATCATCGAGCCGGGGCATTTCCGTTTTTCGGTGGTCGGCGAGCGGGTGCTGCGCCTGGAGCAGCGCCTGGGCTACCAGCACAAGGGTGTCGAAAAGCTCTTCATCGGCGCAGATATCGCGCGTGGCGAAAAACTGGTCGGCCGTGTCTCCGGCGATTCCACCTGCGCTTACGCCTGGGCCTATGCCGACGCGGTCGAAGCCGCCTGCGGCGTCGCGGCGCCGCCGCGCGCCCTGTCGCTGCGCGCGCTGATGCTGGAGCGCGAGCGCGTCGCCAACCACCTGGGCGACCTCGGCGCCCTGGGCAACGATGCCGCCTTCGCCTTCGGCCTGACCCAGTTCCTGCGCCTCAAGGAAGACTGGCTGCGACTCAATGCGCAGGTTTTCGGCCATCGCTTCATGATGGATCGCATCGTCCCCGGCGGCGTCGCTTGCGACGTCGATGCGCCGGCGCTGGCCGCGATCGTCGAGCAGTGCGGTGTCATCGAGCGGGCGGTGAAGGAATTGCGCGCGATCTACGACGAGCATTCCGGCCTGCAGGATCGTTTCGCCACCACCGGCATCATCGACATCGCGCTGGCGCAGGAACTGTCGCTGTCCGGCATGGCCGCCCGTGCCACCGGCATGTTGCTTGACGGTCGCGCGCATCGCCAGGGCTATACGCCGCCGCCGCCTTATGCGCAGCTTGGCGTGCGGCCGGCCACAGATGAGCGCGGCGACGTCGCGGCGCGCGTGGCGGTGCGCTTCGACGAAGTGTTCGAGTCGCTGCGCCTGTTGCGCATGATCGCCGCCGGCATGATTTCCGGCGAGCCGCGGGTCGCCATCGCCGCAGTGCCCGGCGCCGCCGGCGTCGGCGTGGTCGAAGGCTGGCGCGGCGAGGTGCTGGTCGGTGTCGAATTCGGCAGCGACGGCAGGCTGGCACGCGTGCATCCGCACGACCCTTCGTGGCAGGCCTGGCCTGCGCTGGAGCATGCGGTGATGAAGGACATCGTTCCCGATTTCCCGTTGATCAACAAGTCCTTCAATCTTTCCTACAGCGGAGTTGACCTGTGATTCCCCTGCTCCGACACATTTTCCGCACCGGCATCCTCACCGAGCCCGCGCCGCTTGCCGCGGACGGGCCGCAGCGCGAGATCGACCGGCTGCACGACGAGATCCTGCAAATCCTCGGTCGCGCGCTGACCATCCGCGAGGTCGATGCCGGCTCCTGCAATGCCTGCGAGCTGGAAGTCCATGCCCTCAACAATCCCTACTACAACCTTGAAGGCCGCGGCATCAAGTTCGTCGCCAGTCCACGCCATGCCGACATGCTGCTGGTCACCGGCCCGGTGACGAAGAACATGGAAAACGCGCTGCGCATCGCCTACGACTGCACGCCCGATCCGAAGCTGGTGGTGGCGGTGGGCGACTGCGGCTGCAACGGCGGCGTCTTCGGCGAGAGCTATGCGAGCTGCGGCGCGGTAGGCAACGTGGTCGGCGTCGACATCCGCATCCCCGGTTGTCCGCCGACGCCGCTGGCCCTGATGCAGGGCATCCTGGCGGCGGTGCGCATTTCGAAGTAGACCGGACGTTTTCGGCTGCGCTGCCGCGGCGGGACTCCTGAAAAGTTATGTCTCCGGCAGAGCCGGAGACGGTATCCCTTGGGGACGGCGCCGGCGCTGCGGCGTTTCCGGCATCAGATCAGGGATCGCGCTTCAGAGCTTCCACCGCGGGTTCATAACGGATCTCGAGGTTCAGTGTGCTGGCTACCGGCTGCGAGCCCGCCCGTGCCGGGACAAGCCGGGTCTGGCGAAGTTTTTCAAGCAGGCCGTCGAGCAGTTCCCTGGGTATCGGGTCGCTCTTTACCAGTTCGACGCGGTCAACCGTTCCCAGGAAGCTGACGTGAAGACGCAGTGTGAGACTCCCGGACAGGGGTACGGCGATGTCCTCCAGTGCGGATAGATCGGGTGCAACGAGAAAGCGCGCCTTTTCGGTGATCTGGCCGTCGCTAACCTGTGCCGACGCAGGCGTGGGCGCCGTGGGCGGCGCAGAGGGCGGCACGGAGGGTGGATCGGCCTGCGCAATTTTCCGTGGCTCCGCTTGCTGGTTGCTGGCAAGGGTCACCGTCAGTGTGAGGTTTTTTGCCGGTCTTGACAGAATCTGCGGCGATCCGAGGAAAACCCAGCCGGCGCCAAGATGCAGGGCGAGCGAAACCGCGAGGGGCCAGGCCAGTTGCGCGATGGGCTTCCTCACAAGCGCTCAATCGAACAGCTTGTGCTCGATGGCATAGCGGATCAGGTCGGCGTTGTTGCCGATGCCCAGCTTTTCCATCAGATGCGTCTTGTGGGTGGTGACGGTCTTCGGGCTCAGATGCAACTGCTCCGCGATCTGGCTCAGCATCCCGCCCTGCGCGATCAGCTTGAATATCTGCCGTTCCCGCTGGCTCAGCGTTTCATGCGGCAGGCTGCTCGGGCGCACCGATTCGAATGCCAGCGTTTCGGCCAGGGCAGGGGGGATGAAGCGCTCGCCGGCAGCCACTTGGCGCACGGCGGCGTGCAGCATGTCGGGCGAGGACTCCTTGGTGAGGTAACCGGTGGCGCCGGCCTGCAGCGCGCGGCGCACCGTCGCCGGTTCGTCGTGCATGCTGAGGATCAGGATCGGCAGCGCCGGGTGTTGCCGATGCAGTTGTTCGATCAGTTGCGTACCGCCGGTACCGGGCATGGTCAGGTCGGAAATCAGCAGGTCGGCCTCGACCGTGTGGGCGGCATCCAGTGTTTGTCCGGCAGTCGCCGCCTCGGCGACGACCGAGATGTCGGCGAAGGATTCGAGCATCTGCTTGAGCCCGATGCGGAACAGGGTGTGGTCGTCGGCAATGATGATGCGGGTCATGTCGGGCTTTCCGTGGTGGTCGGGCCCGGCAAAGGCAGCTGGACGGTGATGCGCGTGCCTTCGCCCGCCGCGCTGTCGATGTCGAGCGTCCCATGCAGTGCGGCGACGCGCTCGCGCATGCCGACCAGGCCGAAGTGTTCGCCGGCGGCGACGGCGGCGGGATCGAAGCCGCAGCCGTCGTCGGCCACGCTCAGAGTCAGTTGCTCCCCGTCGGCGCGCAGGGATACATGCACGCTGCGCGCCCCGGCGTAGCGCAGCACATTGGTGAAGGCCTCCTGCA
>CAZYTN010000070.1:0-9878 GCA_964650115.1 uncultured Sulfuritalea sp. | reverse complement strand
ACTACGGCTTCCACGCGCCGACGGTAAGCTTCCCGGTGGCCGGCACGCTGATGGTGGAACCGACGGAGAGCGAGGACAAGGCCGAACTCGACCGCTTCTGCGCCGCGATGATCGCGATCCGCGACGAAATCCGCAGGATCGAGACCGGCGAGTGGGCGCTGGACAGCAGCCCGCTCAAGCAGGCGCCGCACACCGAGGCCGACCTGGTCGGCGACTGGACGCGACCCTACTCGCGCCAGCAGGCCGTATTCCCCCTGCCCTGGGTGGCCGAGAACAAGTTCTGGCCCTATGTCAATCGCATCGACGACGTGTACGGCGACCGCAACCTGTTTTGCGGCTGTTCCTCAGGCTCCTGACAGAACGCCCGGGAAAGGGCTGAAAGACCGGCCCGTGCCGCATCGGGCATGTCACGCCATGCACCGTCGCTCATCGGCGACACAATTTCCTTTGGATAAACAGCCGCTTGTCGATTCGGCCTGGAATCCTGTCGCCACAGCCCGACAAATCGGCGCCAGCCATGCCCGTAACCAATACGCCATGCACTGTATTGATTGAATAAAAGACATCCGGCACGGCGCTTGCTGTTGGTCTTTGCATAGCGCTTGCCGCCCGAAGGCAAGCGCTACCCATCGTCCCAAGGAGAACTCATGCTCGCCAAACCGAACCTGTTCAGCAACAAACGTGAAGACAACATCGTCACCCGTGACCCGCGCCTTGCGGGGTACAGCCAGAATACCGGCAGCAGCACCTCGAGCCCGACCGGCAATTCCGCCGGCAGCCTTAACGCAAGCAATCCCGCCACCGCGACAACGCCAGAGCCCGGAGTGAAAACAGGCAAAGGCAACGAAGGCATTGCCGCCAACCGCCTCATGGTCGGTCCCGAAGTCAAGCTCAAGGGCGCCGAGATCCTCGATTGCGACACGCTGGTCGTCGAAGGCCGCGTCGAAGCGACGATGGACAGCCGGGTCATCAACATCGCCGGCAACGGTTCGTTCTCGGGCAAGGTCGGCATCGACGTCGCGGAAATCCATGGCCGCTTCGACGGCGAACTCACCGCCCGCAGCCAGCTCATCATCCACGCCACCGGACGCGTCAGCGGCACCATCCGCTATGGCAAGATCCTGATCGAGGAAGGCGGCGAGGTTTCCGGCGACGTGCGCTCGCTGGCGTCCGAGGAGGCCGCCCCGACCCTGACCCATCGCGCCACCGCGCTCGATTTCCCGAAGGCAGTTCCAGCGATCGCCGTCAGCGCTTCCTGACCTAGCACTCCTCTTCGCTGCAGCAGCCCGCTCCCTCCCTCCTCCTTAACGCCGGATGCCCCTCCCGGCCAGGGCGCTGCAGCGCTTTTTTGCTTTCCCTCCAGTAGCACAAGCCGGCAATGCTCGGTTAAGCTTGCGGCCTTCCCGCCAGCTTGCCCAGGAGCCCGCATGTCCACCCACCTTGTGCTCACCGTCATCGGCGACGACCGCCCCGGCCTGGTCGGCGAACTCTCGACCGCGATCGGCGCCCACCAGGGCAGCTGGCTGGAATCCTCGATGGCGCAGCTCGCCGGCAAGTTCGCCGGCATCGTCGAAGTCAGTGTCGATGCCGCACAAGCCGATTCGCTGCGTCATGCGCTCGGCCAGCTCCAGGGACTGAAAGTCACCGTCGAGTCGGCCGCCGGCCAAAAGTCGGTGCTGGCGGGACGCCGCCTGAAACTGGCGCTGGTCGGCCACGACCGTATCGGCATCGTGCGCGAGGTTTCGCAGGTGCTGGCCCACCACGCGGTCAATGTCGAAAGTCTGGAAACTCACACGTCGAGCGCGCCAATGTCGGCCGCCGTGCTGTTCCATGCCGTGGCCGAACTCACCGCCGCGCCGGACCTCGATGTTTCCGCGCTGACCGCGGAACTGGAACGCATCTCCAACGATCTGATGGTCGATATCACTCTCGACGAAACCATCCGGGCCTAGCCGAATGTACCTCCTGCACATCGCAAATAAAAACTACTCCTCGTGGTCACTGCGACCGTGGGTGCTGATGCGGGCTCTGGATATTCCCTTCACCGAGCGCCTGCACCACCTCGGCGCGACCAGCGGCAGCAAATTCACCGACTTCTCGCCGTCGGGCAAGGTGCCCTGCCTCGAAGACGGCGCCATCGTGGTCTGGGATTCGCTGGCCATCGCCGAATACCTCGCCGAACGCCATGCCGGCGTCTGGCCGGCTGATCCGCAGGCGCGCGCCTGGGCGCGCTGCGCTGCCGCCGAGATGCATTCGGGCTTTGCCAATCTGCGCAACCAGCATGGCATGAACGTCGGCACGCGGGTAGCGGTGGCGCAGCGCCCGGCGGCGGTGCTGGCCGACATTGCACGCATCGAGGACCTATGGAATGAAGGTCTGGCGCGCTTTGACGGCCCTTTTCTGGCCGGCGAAAAATTCACCGCCGCCGACGCCTTTTTCGCGCCCGTCGCCTATCGCTTCCGCACCTATGGCATCAAGCCCGATGGCGCTGCGGCGGGATATCTCGAGATCATGCTCGACCACCCCGCCATGCGCGAATGGGAGAGCGCGGCCCTGGCCGAGGACTTCCGCGACGAGACGCACGAGGTGGATCTGCGACAGGCCGGCACGGTCACCGCCGACCTGCGCGCGCCCGCCAAGTGAAAATCCCCGAACTGCTGGCCCCGGCCGGCTCGCTGGCGATGGCGCGTACCGCGCTGGACTTCGGCGCCACGGCGATCTACGCCGGCCAGCCGCGCTACAGCCTGCGCGTGCGCAACAACGATTTCGGCACGCTGGAAAACCTCGCCGCAGGCATCGCGCTCACCCACCAACGCGGCGGCAAGTTCTACCTGGTCAGCAACATCCTGCCGCACAACGCCAAGCTGAAAACCTATATCGAAGACATGGCGCCGGTCATGGCGCAGAAGCCCGACGCCCTGATCATGGCCGACCCCGGCCTGATGCTGATGATCCGCGAGCGCTGGCCCGAGATGCCGATCCACCTCTCGGTGCAGGCCAACACCGTCAATCATGCCGCCGTCAAGTTCTGGCGCAGCGCGGGCGTCTCGCGCGTGATCCTGTCGCGCGAGTTGTCGCTCGACGAGGTCACCGAAATTCGCCAGGAATGCCCGGACACGGAACTCGAAGTCTTCGTCCATGGCGCGCTGTGCATCGCCTACTCGGGACGCTGCCTGCTCTCCGGCTACTTCAACCACCGCGACCCGAACCAGGGCAGTTGCACCAATTCCTGCCGCTGGGACTACAAGGTGCATGAAGGCAGCGAAGACGGCAGCGGCGACGTCGCGCTCGCCACGCCGCGCCCTGTCGCCGTGTCACCAGCGCCGACTTTGCCAGGCCCCGCCAGGCAGAGCACCCTGCGCCGCCCCGGCGCCACCTGGCTGCTGGAAGAGAAGGAACGTCCCGGCGAATACATGCCGATCGAGGAAGACGAACACGGCAGCTACATCCTCAACTCGAAGGACCTGCGCGCCATCGAGTACGTGGCGAAGCTGGCCGAGATCGGCGTCGATTCGCTGAAGATCGAGGGCCGCACCAAGTCGCCCTACTACGTCGCGCGCAGCTGCCAGAGCTACCGCCAGGCGATCGACGACGCCGTCGCCGGCCGTCCCTTCGACGCACGGCTGATCGGCCAGCTCGACGGCCTCGCCAATCGCGGCTACACCGCCGGCTTCTACGACCGCCATCCCGACCGCGACTACCAGAACTACCTCTCCGGCAGTTCCGAATCCAGCCGCAGCCTGTATGTCGGCGACGTGCTCGGCTACGACGCGGCCGGCCTGGCCGAGGTCGCCGTGAAGAACCATTTCGCCGTCGGCGACCGCATCGAGATCATCCGCCCCGGCGGCAACCTCGATGTCCTCATCGAGGCCATGCACAACCGCGACGGAGAACCGGTCACGGTCGCCCCCGGCAACGGCCACCTGATGCGCATCGCACTGCCACCGGGCTGTACCGGCGCCTTCGTCGCGAAGTATCTCTGACGCCGGCGATGGGCAGAATCGTCGAGGTCCGCATCCCGATCTACCCCGAGTGCTGGGAAACCTGCGGCAGCTGCGCCCAGGGCGACGTCACGGTCGAGGAAGTGCTGGTCAAACCCGGCGACCTCGTCCAGTTCGACGACAACGTGATCATCCTGGAAACCGGCAAGGTCGCGCTCGACATCCAGTCACCCCATGCCGGGCGCGTGGTCGAGGTGTTCGTCGAGGAAGGCCAGGAAGTCGCCGAGGGCACCGTGATCCTGACCATCGAAACGGATTGACGCGCATGATCTATGCGCGTAAATTACGCGCATCAGTAACGCAGGAGACCAACACCATGAGCGTCCAGCCTAAAAAAGCCGCCAACCTGACGGTACGCGCCGACCTGCTGGAAGAAGCCCGCGCGCGCAAGATCAACCTCTCGCAGACGCTCGAAGTAGCGCTTGCCGCCGAACTCAAGAAACGGCGCGAGGCAGAGTGGCTGGAGCAGAACAAGGCCGCGATCGAGGCCTACAACCGCCATGTCGAAAAGCACGGTCTGTTCTCCGACCGCTACCGCACATTCATGCGCGAGGACTGATGGCCCACCTCGACGTCTATCGCAACCCGGACCGGACCACATCCAGCCTCATTCCCTATGTGCTCGACGTGCAAAGCAGCCTGCTCGGCAGCCTGCCGGGCAGCGTGGTGATTCCGCTGGCCCGTCCCGAAGCGATCGGAACCCTGCCGATCCTGCGACTCAATCCGAAGGTCAGTGTAGACGGCAGGGAGCTTGTCGCCCTGACCCAGGACCTGGCACCGGTGCCGCGCCACTTGCTTAAAAAGCCCGTCGCCAACCTCTCCCCCCAGCGCGACGAAATCCTTGCCGCGCTGGATTTCCTGTTCACCGGCTTCTAATCCATCCACTACAGAAAAGCACCATGGCCCAATACGTCTTCACCATGAACCGCGTCGGCAAGATCGTGCCGCCGAAGCGCCAGATCCTCAAGGACATCTCCCTCAGCTTCTTCCCCGGCGCCAAGATCGGCCTGCTGGGCCTCAACGGCTCGGGCAAATCCACCGTGCTGCGCATCATGGCCGGCATCGACAAGGACATCATCGGCGAAGCGACGCCGATGCCGAATCTTTCCATCGGCTACCTGCCGCAGGAGCCGCAACTCGACCCGGCCAAGACCGTGCGCCAGGAAGTCGAATCCGGCATGGGCGAAGTCATGGAAGCCCAGGCCAAGCTCGAAGCCGTGTATGCCGCCTACGCCGAAGAGAACGCCGACTTCGACAAGCTGGCCGAAGAACAGGCGCGGCTCGAAGCCATCATCGCCGCCTCGGGCGCCGACACCGAACACCAGCTCGACCTCGCCGCCGACGCCCTGCGCCTGCCGCCCTGGGATGCCTCGATCAAGACCCTCTCCGGCGGCGAAAAAAGGCGCGTGGCGCTGTGCAAGCTGCTGCTCTCGCGCCCCGACATGCTGCTGCTGGACGAGCCGACCAACCACCTCGACGCCGAATCGGTCGAATGGCTGGAGCAGTTCCTCACCCGCTTCCCCGGCACCGTGGTCGCCGTCACCCACGACCGCTACTTCCTCGACAATGCCGCCGAGTGGATCCTCGAACTCGACCGCGGCCACGGCATCCCGTGGAAGGGAAATTATTCCAACTGGCTGGAGCAGAAGGAAGCGCGCCTGGAGACCGAGGCCAAGCAGGAAGACGCGCACATGAAGGCCATGAAACAGGAACTGGCCTGGGTGCGCAGCAACCCCAAGGCAAGGCAAGCCAAGAGCAAGGCCCGCCTTGCGCGCTTCAACGAAATGTCGGAAACCGATTACCAGAAACGCAACGAGACCCACGAACTCTTCATCCCCGTCGCCGACCGCCTCGGCGACAAGGTCGTCGAGTTCCACGAGGTCAGCAAGGGCTTCGGCGACCGCCTGCTGATCGACAAGCTCTCCTTCACCGTGCCGCCCGGCGCCATCGTCGGCATCATCGGCCCCAACGGCGCCGGCAAGTCGACACTGTTCAAGATGCTCACCGGACAGGACAAACCCGACAGCGGTGAAGTCGTCACCGGCCCCACGGTGAAGATTTCCTACGTCGACCAGAGCCGCGACTGCCTCGATGGCAGCAAGACCGTGTTCGAGGAACTCGCCGACGGCGCCGACATCATCACCATCGGCAAGCTCGAAATCGGCAGCCGCGCCTACATCGGCCGCTTCAACTTCAAGGGCGGCGACCAGCAGAAGAACGTCGGCAACCTGTCCGGCGGCGAGCGCGGACGCCTGCACCTGGCGAAGACGTTGATGACCGGCGGCAACCTGCTGCTGCTCGACGAACCCTCCAACGACCTCGACGTCGAGACGCTGCGCGCACTGGAAGACGCCCTGCTCGAATTCGCCGGCTGCGCCATGATCATCAGCCATGACAGATGGTTCCTCGACCGCATCTGCACCCACATCCTGGCCTGCGAGGGCGATTCGCAATGGAGCTTCTTCGCCGGCAACTACCACGAGTACGAGGAAGACAAGAAGAAGCGCCTCGGCGAGGAAGGCGCCAAGCCCAAACGCATACGCTACAAGCCGATCACGCGCTGATCCAATGGCCGGCACCGGCATGGACGAAAGCAACCCTCGGCCCGACAAGGAAGGCGGCGACCTGACCGGCGCCCAATCCACGCCCGGCGCGATCCCCGACCGCTTCGAGGTCCTCGAGTTGATGCGGCTGATGGGTCGCTACGCGCCGGTCCTGATGCTCGGCAACGACGACGGCTACGGCACGCGCTGGACGATCCACGGTCAGGAAATACCTCCCGGAATCGCCCGCTACCTCATGGAACAAGGCTACCTCGCCGATTCCGGATCGACCGAACTCGGCGCACGCAAACTCGCCCTCACCGCCGCAGGGATACGCTTCCGCGACGACGGAATTGTATGGTGGAACAGCCTCGGCGTATTCGCGAGGCTGAAGGTCAGGATCTGCGGCTGAGCGCCACGGGCAAACCGCGGCGCCTCAACTCTCGCCGATGACGACGCGGCTGTCGCCTTCCAGCCGGTATTCCGGAATGACCAGGTTGGCCGGCGCCGGCCCGTTGCGAAAAACCCGCCCGGCCAGGTCGAACTTCGAGGTGTGGCAGGGGCAGAGGAACTCGCTGCGGCCACCCGCGCCGCTGCGCAGTTGTGGCGGGCAGCCCTGGTGGGTGCATTGGCCGATGGCGACGAAGAGTTCCGGGCGCAGCGAGCGATGCGGATTGCGGCAGCCCTCCGGCTGCAGCGAAAACTGGGAACCTGGGTCGGTCAATTCGCTCTCGTAGCCGGCCAACGCCGCAATCTCGTCGGCGCCGCGGCGCAGCAGCCAGACCGTGCGCCCGTTCCAGTCCACCGTCATCAGCTTGCCCGGCGCCGGATTGCCGAAATCGACCGGCAGCGGCTTCCCGGCCGGCGGCTGCGGCCGCGTCACCACGTAGCGGGCCAGGCCCAGCCCGGCACCGAGGGCGCAGAGGCCGCCCGCCAGGTAAAGGCGCCGACGCTCGATGCCGGCGCTGCGATCCTTGCCCATGCGGCGCTTCAGGCGGCCGCTTCGCCGATGCGGCGCAAGGCGGTCTTGCGCCTCTCGGTTTCCCGCGCGGTGTCGGCCATGCTCTGGCGCACGAAGTCGACGTGCGCGCGCGCGGCCCTGGCGGCGTCCTCCGGCCGATGCTCGCGGATCGCCAACCAGATTGCCCGATGCTGGGCCTGCAGGCTCTCCCAGCGCGCGGGGCGCGCGTGCAGGTGTTCCAGGTTGCGCGAAATCTGGCGGTGGATGATGCGCAGCAGGCTGGCGGTCTGGTGGCCGATCAGCACGTTATGCGCGGCCTCGGCGATGGCCTGGTGGAAGGCGACGTCGGTATCGACGCAGGCCGAGAGGTCGTTGCTGGCATACACGGCGTCGAGCGCCGCAAAGGCTGCGTCGAGCCGCTCGATGTCGGCTTCGGTGGCGCGCTCCGCGGCAAAATGCGCGGCCTGGCTTTCCAGCATGTGGCGGAATTCGAGCAGGTCGTGTTGCAGGTTCGGATGCGAATTCAGCATGTCCGCCCAGTGGTCGACGAAGGGCGCGTCGAGGCAGTCGGTGACATGGGTGCCGCCGCCATGGCGCGTGCTGAGCATGCCCTTCTGCACCAGGCTGCGGATGGCCTCGCGCAGCGACGGGCGCGAGACGCCGAATTCGACGGCAAGTTCGCGCTCGGCCGGCAGCCGGTCGCCGGGCCGCAGCGAGCCTTCGAGGATGCGGGTTTCCAGTTCGGCGGCAATCTGGTCGGAAACGCGGGGAGCGCTGTAACGGGGCGGATTCATCGGTGTCGATTAGTGGTAAGACCAGTGAAATATATTCAAGCGAATGCAATCTGTCAATCGGATGGATGTTGACAATGCTTTGCCTGCTTGGCTATAGTGCCGAACCGTTTTGGTCTTACCACTTTACCTCTACAAGGACAATTCAGGATGGAGACGACCCATGGCGCATGACCCGCGCGACCCCCGGCGCTACCCGGCAAAGCCGGCCAGGGTCTATCTGTTCGCCACCTGCCTGGTGGACCAGTTCGCGCCGGAAGCCGGGCTCGACACGGTGCGCCTGCTGGAACGCGAAGGCATCGCCGTGCTCTACCCGGAACAGCAGACCTGCTGCGGCCAGCCCGCCTATACCAGCGGCTACCCGGATGCCGCGCGCGCCGTGGCGCGCCGGCAACTCGACCTGTTTCCCGGAGACTGGCCGGTGGTCGTGCCCTCGGGTTCCTGCGCGGCGATGATGCGCCACCACTACCCCAAGCTCTTCGCCGGCGACGCGGTGCTGGAGCCCAAGGCGCTGGCGCTGTCAGAACGGATTTTTGAACTGACCGAATTCCTCGTCCATGTCGCCGGCTTCCGCCGCGCGGACCGCGGCGAGGACTGCGCGGTCGCGCTGCACACCTCCTGCCATGCGCGGCGCGAGATGGGCGTGCATGAAACCGGCGCCGCGCTGCTCGCCGGACTTTCCGCCGTGACGGTGACGCAGCAGGCCCGGGCCGAGGAATGCTGCGGCTTCGGCGGCACCTTCGCGGTGCGCCATCCGGCGATTTCCGAGGCCATGGTCAGCGACAAGGTGGCCAGCCTGCGCGACAGCGGCGCGCGGCGTGTGGTCAGCGCCGACTGCGGTTGCCTGTTCAACATCCTCGGCCGTGCCGAGCACATCGACCACGCCGCCGGGCGAGGCAGCGCCTCGCTGCCCGGCGAGCACATCGCCAGTTTTCTCTGGCGCCGCACGGGTGGTGCCGAATGAGCGCGCGCGACGACATCCTCGGCCGCCTGCGCGCGGCGCCTCCCGGCGCACCGGCGCCGCTGCCCGATCTCGACGCCTGGTACGGCCGCCTCCCCGCCAGCGACGGCGAAACCCGCATCGAGCGCTTCCGCGCCGCCATGCTGGCCGCCCATGCCGAAGTCCATGACACCGACCTGCGCGGCTGGCCCGCGCTGCTGATCGACATCGCCGTGGCAAAAGGCCTGCGCACGCTGCTGGTCGGTCATGGCACGCAACAGCAGGCCGCGCTTGCCGCGCTGGCCCCGCCAACGCTGGCGATCCGTGCCTACGACCAGCCTGCCGCCTCGTGGCGCAAGGAAATGTTCGACGACATCGATGCCGGGCTGAGCACCGCGCGCGGCGCCATCGCCGACACCGGCAGCCTGCTGCTGTGGCCCGATGCGCGCGAACCGCGCCTGCTCTCGCTGGTTCCGCCGGTGCATTTCGTGCTGCTCGATGCGCGCAGGATCCACGACAACCTGCACGCCGCGATGCGTGCCGACAACTGGGCCGCCGGCATGCCGACCAATGCGCTGGTGATCTCGGGGCCGTCGAAAACGGCCGACATCCAGCAGACCCTGGCCTACGGCGCCCACGGCC